>DAOUWQ010000219.1 GCA_030667035.1 Candidatus Heimdallarchaeota archaeon
ACAGCGTAATGACCAACTCCACCAGAAGCACCAAATACAAGGACTTTTTGTCCTGGTTGAATATTCACTTTTCTTAGGAAATATAATGATGTCAATGCACCATAAGGGATTGCAGCAGCTTCTTCATAGGTCATATTAGCTAGTTTTGTTGTAATTACACCATCTTCAGGCAGACATATGTACTCTGCATATGTACCCATTTCCACTAAAGATAATCCAAAAACTTGATCACCTTTCTTGAAGAGTTTTACATCTTTACCTGTCGCTTCAATTTCACCGGCTAGCTCCAGTCCAATTATGGGTTTTTTTGGTTTCCTAATACCTGATGATATTCGACTAAGAAGCCTAAACCCAGGAGGAGCAGTACAACTTCTGGTCCAACAGTCGTATTTCGTTACTGTTGTTGCATGAATTTTGATAAGCACTTCATTATCTTTGGGAATGGGTTTTTCTACATCTCTGAGTTGAAGAACTTCTGGGGGTCCGTATTTTGTGTATATAATTGCTTTCATGTATTAACTCTCCTAAACATTAATATCATCTTTCAATCACTTTATTCTTCTTATTTAAATCTAACTTCTAAAAATTCCCTTCCTACAACCAGCATTTCTCGGATAGGCAAATTATAAGGACAGGCCTCCTCACAAGCTCCACATTCGATACAATTCTGTGCAATTTCTGCTTTTCCATTATACCAGTCAATTAATTGTTCTTTGGGCCAAAGATTCCACATTAGCTCAGCATTGATGACCATTGGAATATCGATTTCTTCAGGACATTCGGGTTTACAATAACCACACCATTGACAAAATTTTGTACCCAATTCCTTCCGAGTTTCAACCATTTTTTGCTCATCTTGTTCAGTTAAGCCCCAAGAACCATTTACTACTTCTAGAATCTGATCTATTTCTTCTTTTTTCTCTACTCCAGGAACAGGTATAACATTGTCAAACTGGAGTAGATATTTCATAACTAGATTTGCATCATTTAATCTTCCACCAGCAAAAGGTTTCATTGCTGTAAAACCGATATCCAATTTCTTGGTTAATGGTACTAATTTCTCTTCGGCATCATTATTCACAAAATTGAATGGAAATAAGATAACATCAAATGCTTCTGAATTAACTGCTTTTAGCATCGTCTCCATACAATGACTAGTAAATCCTAAGAATCCTATTTTTCCTTGTTCTTTTGCTTCTTGCATTGCTTCTAATGAACCGCCTTCTCCAATCACTTCATTGTACCTTTCTGCTGTACTGATATTGTGCATCTCATAAATATCAATAAAATCAGTCTGTAATTGTTTCATACTTTTTTCCAAATGTTCTTTCATTTTGTGTCCATTTGTCGCACCAGTTCGTGTAATTACTATAACATCATCTCTTCTTCCTGCTATGGCTTTTCCAATTCTTACTTCACTTTCACCATAACCAATTGATGTATCAATGAGATTTATTCCACTATCAAGTGCATGCTGAATAACTTCAATGGCTTCTTTTTCAGATGGTCTCTGAATTGGTATTCCACCAATTCCCACTCGAGATACTTTTAGATTTGTTCTTCCCAATCTGATTTTTTTCATGTAATATCATCCTCAAAAAATACCTTGTATTATTAATAGTACTTTTACTAATAAATTTACTAACTTTAAGTTTCTTAGATATAATATAAAGTTGAAGAGCGAAGTAAAATTACTCTCGCTCATTTTCTAGGAATAGGTTTTAACTTCTTTTCTTTCGCTCATAAAGCAATATACCAATAACATAAATTACTAGACTAAAGGCGAGAAGTACACCAAATCTTACCCAAAGTTCCCAATAAGTAAAAGGAGTTCCGGCAAAGAGTAAACCCATACCTTGTGCTGCATACCAACTAGGCATAGCCCATCCGATAGCATTCATTCCTAAAATATAAGGAGGAATAATACTTCCAAATATTTGTTGGGGTACGATAAAAATAAAAGCTAAACCACCGGCTGCACTAGCAGTTTTTACTAAGGTTGCAGTAATAAGTCCAAATCCTACCGAGCAAAAGGTGAATATTACCATAAACAAAATCACCATTATACAACCTGCAAACTTAAGTCCTATGGAATACTCTGTTCCAAAGAAAATTTTTGGGCGATAACCAACGGCAACAGCTATACCTAGTCCTAACACTAGTTGGATAATTGGTTTAATTGTATATGATATCATTTGACTAAATAGGTATTCTGCAGTAGTTAACGGAGTTGTATTGATTCTTTTTTGTATGCCAGTTTCACGCTCACCTGCAACACCTGCGGCAACATCATATATTGTTAATAAACCTGCATACGCAAGAAAACCTGGGAGCATCATTTCGAATATAGTGTAGGTGTTTGACTCATCCCATCCATAATTATTACCCATGGCTAATCCAAAAACCAGTATAAGGATCGGGACTAATAACATTGTGAATACCAAAACTAGTGGATCCATTATTTGTCTAGTCATTTCCATCTTTACAACTGTAAATACTCTTCGTAGTTTCATGATTAAATCCCCTCCAAAATACTTCGACCAGTAATTTTCATAAAAACTTCTTCCAGATTTTTTACTTTATGTTCCTCAATTAATTTTTGAGGGGGACCCATGGCAATAATCTTACCATAATCCATAATTGCTACTCTATTACACAAAGTTTCTGCTTCTTCAATATAATGAGTCGTTAAAATGATAGTTTTATTTTCAACTTTTTGAGTTTTGAGAAAATCCCAAACTTTTCGTCTGTTCCGGGGGTCCAATCCTACCGTTGGTTCATCTAAGAAGAGAATGTCAGGTTCGTTTATCAGTGCAATTATTAAGCTTAATTGACGAACCATTCCTCCGCTGTAACCTCTGGCTAATCGTTTCCGAGCTTCAAATAAACCTAATAACTTTAACAGTTCTTCACCACGTTTTAGAATTTGGTCTTTTGGTAGTAGATACATGTTCCCGAAGAATTTGATGTTCCCAATACCTGAAAGGAATTTGTATACAGCAGGTTCTTGAGGACAAACACTAATCATTTCTTTGATCTTCTGAATTTCCGATTTTATATCAAATCCACCAACAGTGACTGTTCCTTCTGTTGGTAAAAGTGTCCCTGTTAAAATTCTAATTGTAGTTGTTTTTCCCGCTCCATTAGTTCCCAAAAGGCCAAAAATTTCACCTTTTTCTACATGAAAGGATATTCCATCTACAGCTAAAACATCGGACATTTTTCTTTTTCCTTTGAAATGCTTCTTTAAATCCTTCACTTCAATGTCATAAGAATTATCAATATTTTTAGCCATTTCAATATTTGAATCTTCATTTTCTTTAGACTTTATCATGGCATTTAACCCTCCAATTTTTACCACTTCTAAAAAACAAACTATATAAAAAATATTACATATACTAATTTAAAAATTTTATCCAGAAAATTTTCTCTTTATTCCTTATCAACCCCATAATGTATTCTAGATTTGGATGCCCTTCGCTGTTGTTCTTGAACCAACACAACATTTTCTTATGCAAAAAAGAATGATTGATGATACGCTTCCTTTTGATCAAAGATTTCAAAGTGCTATGGATTATTTGAAAACATTGGTGGCTAGAGAGCGAATGCAATTGGTAAAGCAAGAATAGAGAGTAATGATCTAGTCTTAACTGCATATTTTGTGTTTATGTTGATGTGTGGTTCAATTTCATCTTTCTTATCAAAAGTATACATACCGAGTAAGTTATTATAGTCCAAACAATCCAAGATACTGTTTGAAAATGGGATAATCCGTAGAAATAGTTGATTATATCATCCAATAAATCAATTGAACTGTATTCTATTTCAGAACGGTATTTGATATACACAACTTCGTGATTGTTTTGAGAAAGCGCATCAAATATAGCATCAATCGACTTGTTATTTGGATCATCTAAACGCAATTTGATGAATGTTTCTAAATCTTCATTCATATGTACATCAGTTCCACCGATACAGGTTAAATTATTATCTAAACAGAATTGTCTGATTTCGGATGCTTGGGGTTTTGCCCCATTAACAATTTCGAACCCATCTACTCCCCAATCTCTTAATTGTTCATAACTAAATGGGGCATCAACCGGATTCTCATAGTGATTTACCGTTACATACAGTCCTTCTGATTTTGCCCATTGAATTGCTTCTCTGCATGATAGAGTTTCCGTTGAGTTTTCCTCACCCCAATAATTATCTGGGATGATAACTGTATCAGTTTCACCGTAGATGTTTAGATGGATGCCTTCAGGATCGTCTGTAAACTCTTGGGCTTTAATCACAGTGAAATCCAGATTTTTTCTATCAACATATTCTTGTGCTCTAATTGCTCCTTGAATATTATGATGGTCTGAAAATGCTGCTCCATTTATTCCCTGTTTCATATACCATTTAACACGTTGAACGGGCGTTAATACTCCGTCAGAATATATTGTATGACAATGGAAATCAAATAAGAATTCATCTGGGTCCAA
>DAOUWQ010000350.1 GCA_030667035.1 Candidatus Heimdallarchaeota archaeon
AAAGAAAAAATGGGCCGAGTAAGTTCTACAACCATGTTTATGTCTATGGCAATAGCTCCGATTGGAATGTTCTTATCAGGTTTAATAGGTGAATATGTTTCTATTGGAATTTTATTTGCTGTTTCTGGAGCTTTGGGTGCAATTATTTTCACAGCAATTTACTTCTTTACTCCGGCAAAACATCTAGATGAATCAATTAATATGAAAATAGCTGAATTAGCAAAAGGAAAAGAAGAATCCTCACAAGCACTTGACGATTGTGATGATATTTTTGATGATGCCTCTGAATCTGAGAAATCATCGGAACCTTTTGTTCTTGATAAAAATATTACCGTGGGTGATCCTTCTCTAGAATGATTATTCTTTTAACTTGTATACAAAACCTTTTAGCAATACGAGGTAATAATTGACTTGGAGAATGACGATACCACGCCCCAGCCTGATGGCCTCCACGCCATAAGAATGATGAGCATGCGACGAACCGACTCCACTTAATTATTCAAAGGGAAATTTTCCTTATTTTTTTTAATTTCATAGTTGATTAAATAAGGGTATAACATTAAGTAAAGACTAAAATTTTTTATAAGAAAACTATTCTTTTACAAACGTAAATATCCGGTGGTAACATTATGAAATTCTATTTAGTTAGACATGGGCAAAGTGAAGATAACATAAACAAAGTAGTATCTGGTCATAGAGCAACACCCTTAACTGATTTAGGGAGAGAACAAGCACAATCTTTAGGTCAACAAATCTTAGAAAAAAGAATAAAGTTTGATGTTGCTTATTCGTCTGATTTGAAAAGAGCTTCAGAAACAGCTACTATAATATGTAACGAGCTTGGTATTGAAAATATTATTTTTGATAAAAGATTGAGAGAAGGAGATTCAGGAGATTTCACAGGAAAGTTATCAGCAGATTTTACAAAAGAAGAGAGAGAATATTTTGATTCATTATTAGTAAATCTAAAAGAGAAAATTATTGGTGGAGAAAGTAATTATGATATGACTGTGCGGATACAAGAAGCATTTTATGAAGTTGTAGAAAATAACCCAGAGAATTCTACAATCTTACTTGTTGGTCATGGTGGAACATTGTATCATATTTTGGTTAAAATCTTAAATCTTTTACCAGGAAAATTAGATGAATGGTTTGGGAACTGTATGTTAAATATTCTTGAAAGGGATTCAAAAAGTGATCCTTGGAAAATTACTATGTTTAATAACAAAAAACTATAAGGAAATCGATTTATATACTTGGATATCTTAAATTATCAAATTTGTATTTTTACAGCTCTAGCTCATCAATAGTTTGCTTTTCAAAGAGTTCAATTTTTAGGAGTTTTTTGTTCCATTTATGGAAAAACATCCACTGAATGACAATATAAACCAACAATACTATCTGAGCTATAGTATTGAGAACATACAATACTAGTGGTGGTCTAGGGATTGGTACACCACTAATTGCTATACCAATTTCAGCTAATATTCCCCTAATAATCCACAAAATGTACACAATACTAATGGTATTAGTTATGTAAGAAAATATTCGCATCATTTTCATGTGTTTAAGATTTTGATAAGATAGTTGAGCGAATGAGATAAATTCTGTATCATCACTTTCGTTAGGAGCACCAGCAATCATTTTCTTGAATAATTGTTTTTGATTGTTATATCTTGTAATTTTTCTTTTCCAGCTTAATAAGAATATGAAGTTTAATAATCCTAAAATAGACATAGTAATCATTATTATCAGTGGAGCAGTCATATCAACAATTCTTGAAAATGTTAATTCTTGAGTAGGTC
The DNA here is from genome assembly GCA_030667035.1 of Candidatus Heimdallarchaeota archaeon. Lineage (GTDB taxonomy): Archaea > Asgardarchaeota > Heimdallarchaeia > JABLTI01 > JABLTI01 > JABLTI01. Next base: position 1,806 of record DAOUWQ010000350.1, read on the forward strand.
CTGGTGGTGGATTTACTATTACAAAAACAAGATTTGCAATCTGAAGCAAAAAAATTGCTAGTGGAATTATAGCACTTAGTATCAAAAATCTTTTTTGAGAATCACTAAAGGACAACCTATAATTCAATAAATTGGGTTGATCATTTTTAGTGGAAGAAAAATCTTTTGAATCCTTTTCCACTTGATTCTTTTGAGTTTCTTGATCACTGTTCGTCATACGTATCAATCAGTCTATTTTTTCCTTATTCTATTTCTGAGTTAATTCTTACAAACCATTCATGTCGTTCTCTACCAAGTGGAGTAATTGTGTAAACGATAATTGTTCGTTCACCCCAAGATTCTTCACGAGATTGAATATAACCTGCTTTTTCTAATTTCAGAAAGTATTTTTCTGCTGTCGTTGTTTTTAGCCCACAATACCGAACCAAATGATATTTCACGATGCCTTTTTTTAGAATGCTATCGTCTCTTTCTGCTCTAATTATCCCTTCCAATATGGTTTGAATAATTAAATTAGCAGATCTGTATTGTGAGGATTTCATATAAAATTCACGGCACAAGTATTTAGGGTCTTTCGTACCATTGGTACGGTAAGCGCACCAGTGGTTTGACAGCTATTAAATGTAATTTATGTACTTTGTAGAATTAGTAATTAAGATTTCCATAAGAAATTGATTATACGAAATTAGTGTGAATCAAAATGAAAAAACTACAATCACAAACAATTATCATTTTATTAATCGTAATGCAATTTTTGATTATCTCTCCTCGATCTATATTAGGATATACAGAAAACTCACAAATGCTTTCCAGCAATATCGCTAACAATTCTTATACTATAGTAGATACTGGATTAACTATCTGTTATGATAATTCTATTGAAATACTCTACCCTTTTGATAATGAATCATTTTATGGTCAAGATGCTCAATATATAGGCAATCATCCACACTATCAAGATAATGGTGATGGAACTGTATCAGATTTAAACACAGATTTGATGTGGCAACAAGATCCTGGAGAAAAAATGACTTTCACCGAGGCTGTCTCTGGTGCAAATAGTTTTGCTCTTGCTGGATATGATGACTGGCGACTCCCTACTATTAAAGAATTATATTCTCTAATAACATTCGCAGGAATTGATCCAAGTGGTCTTGAGAACGCTGCAGACCTTACACCATTCTTTGACACTGATTATTTTGTTTTTGAATATGGTGATGAATCAGCAGGTGAACGTATAATTGATTCTCAATATTGGTCCAGCACTGAATATATTTCCACAACTATGGATGACGCTGCAACCGTTTTTGGAGTTAATTTTGCAGATGGACGCATTAAGGGTTATCCTCGCGATATAGGACCTGGTGGACTTCCTAAAACTGAATTTGTACTTTATGTTCGTGGAAATACGGATTATGGTATAAATGATTTTGCAGATAATGAGGATGGAACTATCTCGGATGCTGCAACTGGTTTAATGTGGTCTCAAAATGATAGTAGCG
>DAOUWQ010000210.1 GCA_030667035.1 Candidatus Heimdallarchaeota archaeon
CACAGCAGATATCTATAGCAAATGGTCAGAAGACAGTTATCCTGGGAAAACAGAAGTAATAATCGGCAAGTGGTTACAAGACAGAGGAACTCGAGACGATTTAATATTAGCAACAAAATTATACGGAGAAATGGGCGAGGATGTAAATAATCGCGGGTTGTCTAGAAGGCATATCCATCAAGCGGTTATAGCAAGTCTAAAGAGATTACAAACAGATTGGATAGATATCTATTTCACACATACTTTTGATGAAGATACTCCCGCAGAAGAAACATTGCGAACGTTTACTTCATTAATTGAAAGAGGAAAAATAAACTATATTGGAGCCTCAAATCATCCTGCTTGGAGAATTATGCAATCATTATGGATAAGTGATAAATATAGTTTAGCAAGATACGAACTATTACAACCAGTATACAATATTGCAAGAAGAAAAACATTCGAACAAGAAATTGAACCGATTGTTCAAGAGTATAATCTTGGAGTAATATCATATAGTCCATTAGGTGGAGGATTTTTAACCGGGAAATATACACCAACGAAAAAAGTGGACACACCAAGATATGATAGTGTCAAGAAAAGATACTTCAAAGAAAAGAATTTTGAACTCCTCAAAACGATAAAGAAAATGGCAGCAGAAAAAGATGTAACAATGGCTCAAATTGCTATGCTCTGGGTTATCTTAAAGGAGAATATTACTGCACCAATTATCGGAGCAAACTCTGTAGAACAACTGGAAGAAAATATTGGCGCATTGGATATTAAACTCTCGAAAGACAATGTAAAAGAATTAGAAGAAGCTTCGGAATGGGTGACTTTTGATCAGTTAACAAGATAATTTGGTGCAAAAGTATATTATTTTAGTTTAGAAATTATGATAATAAATAACCCTTACCTTTGTTTCTAAACTGGTAATTTAATATAAGATTATGTCTGTATAATATCTTGGAGAGTAACAACATACATTTTTATTACTCTCCGAATCCCATAAACCTCTCTCCCCAATAAATAACTCCCTTTTCCTGTGACGGGGGATTTAATTCCCTCGTCCTTAAATTACCATCAAACGATTTTGAAATAAACAAAAAAAATTATCTCGCATTTCATGCCATTTTAAATACTCTAATAAAGAATAAGAAAATCATAGCTTATGAGTTCCCTTCACTTTGTAGTTCCTCACATTAAAACAATTCTTAATCAGCTCTTTCCCAAAATGCTTTATGGTTTATTTGTGAAGGAAATTATTTATCAATCTAAATTTAGAAAATTACTAAAACAAAAGAATTGGAATGACATAAAAATAAAGCCACGAGGTTATGCAGCTAATTGTTCCCTTCTTTATTTTCTGATTAAATTGCTTGATGAAAAAAAACCAAACAAAATTCTCGAGCTTGGTTCAGGAGAAACAACCAAATTATTGTTTAGATATGTTAAGGAAAATAGCAATAGTGACGTTATCGTATTAGAAGATAATATTGACTGGTTTAATAATATCAAGGAGAATTTCATTGCTGAAAGATTTAACTATCTCTGTAAACCTTTGGAAGAGCTAGATGTAAATGATAGAATATGTAATTGGTATTCATATGATTTCTCTGATTTAAATCAGCAAGAGAAAAAATTCAATCTAGTTCTCATAGATGGGCCAAAAGGTATTCGACGATTCTCTAGATTAGGAATTACTAACTATGTTCCTGATATACTAGATCAAAACGATTTTATTATTATTTTCGATGATTCATCCAGAAAAGGTGAAGAAGATACTATTAGTGTTCTTTTAGAAAAATTCGATGCAATCGGTTTTGAGTATATTAAATTTAATCTCTATGGTTCTAAAAAGCAGACGTGTATTGCATCTAGTAACTATCAGAATTTTTTGGATAGTTTATGATATTATTTCCGTCTCTTATTGATAATACAAATAATTATTTTATAGCATTCTAGATTTCCTCTATCTTTATATTCTGCAAGATGTAGATAATATTAGGAAAAAATTATCGGGGGATTAAATGCTCAAGAAAAAAAATTTCCTTAGAATTTTAGTTTTTATTATTATACTGTCAATAGTTATTCCACAGATTAGTGAATACGCTGTTAGTAAAGTTAAAATAAAGAAAACCGTTGTTCCTGAAACAGTAAAAGAATGGACATTCATGTTATATCTTGCTGCTGATACCAGGGATCATCTTGTTACTTCAAGTTTAAATAATACATATAATTCTATTGGCGAAGCAATTGAGGGGTGTTTTGAGCAAGTTTCAAATTATGATGTAGTTGAAGGGTTTGAAGCAAATCTGAATATAATTGCACTTGTGGATCATCCATATGATGCAACCCATCACTATGGTTATGCAGAAATAATTCAAGTACAGTTTGGTTGGGAAAATAATATTATTCTGGACGATTTAGGACAAACAAATATGGGTTCCAGATATACTTTGCGTGATTTTATTGATTATTGTAAAACTAACTTCCCAGCAAATAACTATGCTTTAATGTTATCAGATCATGGACGTGGTTATGCTGGTTTAATTTATGATTATCATGCTCCTCATCCATCTTACGAGTATGCATTAGGTGACTGCTTAACTCTAGCTGAATTAAAGGGTGCATTATCTGATACAAATGGAGGAATAGATGTTCTCTTTCTGAACACTTGTTTAGGTGGTTCTTTTGAACTTATGTGGCAGTTATATGGTTATGCAAATTATGTTATCGCTGGAGAAACAATTCAAGTGGGTACTGTCCTTTTCCACCCTCGAGATATTCTTTATGCTTTATCTCGAGATCCGTTTATGACTCCACTAGAGTTGGCTCAATTGTCATTTGATGCCGGTCAAAATCCTGATTTATGTCCTAGTTATCCGTACAATGATGAACGTTGGCAATGTATTGGCATTTATGATTTAACCAAATTTCCGGATGTGGGTGAACAGGCATATAGTCTGGTTGGAGTTTTTGAAGGCTTTACAACTTTATTACTCAATGAATTCACTTTTAATGGTACTGAAGCTCAACTAATGTTCAGGACCATCAGAGATGAACTAGATTACATACCCAGTTTATTTTCATCGAATTCAATGATGGTTGACTTGATGCATTTCACTGAGAAAGTTATTGAGCACATAACTGAATTTCAAGGGAACCAAGACTTGATTTCTGGTTATGCTAATACTTTGATAGAATTAATTACTCCCACTGCTGATCAAATTTTGGTTGATCATTGGACTAGAGGAACAACCAACTATGAAAACATCAATGGCTTCAGTATCTGTTTCCCAAATACTCGAGAAAAATACGATCAATATCTCTACGCAAATTTCTATGAAGATTTAGACATCTCTGTTGACTCAAATTGGAACGATTTTATTTTTGCCACCTATCCTGATCCTCTTGAACCTATGTGGGAAATCCATCTTCCTGAATTTTGGGAAATAAATCTATTACCAATTGATCCAACAGTTGATTTACATGTATTCTTTGATACGGATCCATACGAAGAACCACTACACGTTGGTCCTACCGGTTTAATTAACGATTATTGCATGGATGTAGAATTAGGAATAGAAGGTGCTGAATATATTGATGATTTTCTCACTGGAGCAAAAACAATCATTCTTCCAGCAACAAGCATAATGCAACTGAGTCGAGATATTACACCAGAAGATTTCCAAGTAGTTGTTAATGCTACTTCTGCAGCTAGTGCTTCAAAGGATGTTATTCTAAACGTTCGACATATAAAAGATAATGAAATTTTATGGGAAGACACTCAAGAAAGCTCTATTGAAGTAGGTCAAGACCTTACTACCGATATTTCAACTGATGATGAATGGACTGATTTGGAAGAGGTTTCCAAACCAAATGGATTTATAGGTCCTGAGAAACATTTCTTTGAGCCAGTAATAGTTTTTTCATTTTCAATAATTGTTCTAGTAATTTTCTCTAGAAAATCCAAAATACAAAAGTAGTAATTTAAAATTAGAGAGAAGAACGATGGTATTAGTCGTTCTCCTCATTTGAAGGCAGTAGAATCTATCCCCCGAAAAAATTTCGGCTTTTAGAATCAGCATTAACTAATTGGTCTTGATATTAGTGCCTTACAAGATCTATCTATTACCTGATGAATTGTATAGCTAGCGGAATATGATAATTGATTGAGTTGTTTTCTTTCTAAACTCATCTACATCGATTACTTCTCGCCTTTTGAATCGCTTTTTATCTTTGGAACCTTTCATTGCTCTAACCTCGTTTTTGTTCTATGTATATCTATAACTGGTCACTCTATTTAACAAAAGTGAGAATAAGTGACCACACTCTTTTCAATCAAAACTAGGATAAAATGAAAAAAGAAAATATGGGCTCATATTTTAACAAAGGAAATATGAGAATAAAAGTAAAAAATTAGTCGGTTTTCTCAGTTGCTGCTTTTTTTTCTAATTCTTCAACTAACAACCTAATACCGTTTATACATTCTCTTTCATGCTCGATGAATCTTCGAATGATTTTCTTTATGGTCCAGTGCTCTTTGGGATATTCGGGTAGATCTTCAGAAGTAAA
>DAOUWQ010000295.1 GCA_030667035.1 Candidatus Heimdallarchaeota archaeon
AGATTTAATGCAAAATACTGCATTTTTCGCTTCTTTTTTACTAAAAAATTATAACTGCTTTTGATATTATAGTCAGTACTACACAATAAAGAATATATTACTCCGCCAACTGGAGGTTGGTATTATTAAGAAATTTAAGGGAATCTTTGCTTCCACACTTACACCATTTGATAAAAATGATGAGGTAAATTATCAATTGTTAGAGAAACAGATTGATTATATTATAACCAAAGGTGTTCATGGTATAGTCGCTGCGGGGATAAATGGTGAGTTTTCTAGTATGGATTTAGCTGAAAGGAAGAAAGTGATTGAGGTATCTGTTGAAGCAGCAAAAAATCGTGTACCAGTAATTGCAGGTGCATATTCTACGAGTTGGAAAGAGTCTCTTGAGCTGGTAAAATTCTCAGAAGAGAAAGGTGCATCAGCGGCGATTATTACCACACCATTTTTCTTTAGAAGACCAACAGATGAAGGGTTATATCAATATTTTAGTAAGATTTTGTCTAAGGTAAAGAAATTTCCAATAATATTATGCAACGTTCCTATTTATTCATTAATTGAATTGAAACATGAGTTAATTGAGAGTCTTCTTCTCAAACACAAAAACATAGTTGGAATTAAAGATCTAAGTGGAAAACCCGATAGTATAACAGCTTATGCAGGAGTATTTGAGGATATTTCAGTTCTTATTGGTAGTGATCGGTTAGTTTTTCATGGTCTCAATGTTCGATGTGATGGAGCAGTTAGTGCTATCACAAGTATTTTTCCTGAATATGTTTTAAAAATTTATAATGTTTATAAAGAAGGAAATGTCGATCAAGCATGGATAGAACAAGAAGCCCTAACAGGTATCCGATCACTCTTGAAGAGATTTCCCTCGAGAGCAGCACAAAAATTCATCTTTTCAAAAATTGCTGGTGAGGAGTCATACGTTCGTGCTCCATTAAGAAACCTATCCCAAGAAGATAAAGATAATTTACAATTCATTCTTGAAGAGCATGGGTTACTTTCTCTGACTCAAACAGCAACAATGTAAAGTTTTTTCTTAGTTGGTCAATTATCAAATAATGGTCATAAACATAATTGCAAGTGAAAGTTTTTTATATCTCAATAACTGCAATTGTTTGAGTTTATATTTAACAGACAAAAAAGAGATAATCAAAATGTGTAGAAGAAAAAAAGAAGACCTTCGCTCTGAAGTAGAAAAAAAAGGTGAAGCCACATATTATACTATGTCTGATGGTACAAAGGTAAGAGTACTTGTTTTCGATTCAGCCAAAAATCCACATGAGTATTCGATATTTGTCATACCTGGATTTGTCTCAGTTTTTCAAGGTTGGGATGAAGTTATTGAACCCCTATCAAAAGAATTCAAAGTTCATTATTTTGAATCTCGAGAGAAATCTTCAAGCATTATGCCAAATAGAAGAATTGAAAGAAAAGTTACTCTCACAAGAATGGCTTATGATCTTAAAGAAGTCATTGAACAGATGAAATTAGATGATACAAAGTACATTACTGTATGTAGTTCTACTGGTGGTACAATTCAAATTGAAGCTTTGAGTAATAAATGGATAAATCCTCCAGGAGCTGTAATGGTCGGACCATACACAGAGTACAGTCTTCATCTTATTATACCAATTTTGCTTTCGCTAACGCCGAATTTCGTGAAAGATTTCTTTATGCCAATCTTTAGGTTCTACATGGGAAAGTTTCATGTTGACAAAGAAAAATATCCTGAACAGTACAAGAAATATGTTCGTGCTGGTGAGGAATCTAATCTTCGCAAGATTCGTAAAGTTATATGGAGAATGGGAACCAAATACAGCAATTGGGAAATGGTACCAAAGGTTGAAACAAAAACATTACTCATTGGTGCTGCAGAAGATAAAATGCACACTACAGAAATGACTCAACGTGTTCATGAATTACTTCCAAATTCTGAATATAAGGATCTAGGAACAAATAAGGCTACACATAGTCAACCATTAGTTGATAGTGTGAAGAAATTCATAAATGAGCTAGAATGATTAGTGAGAAAAATAGTAGAAAAGAAAGAGTGCTAATAGCAACTTTTTCTATTTCTTTCTTTATTTATTTATTTATTTATTTATTTTAGAAATCATCTTCTTCTGAAGCTGGTTTTCTACAACCTGTTGCTACAGACGAAAATTCTAATATTTTCCATTGACCATTTTTATTTTTACCTACTTTAACAGGAGTTGGAAAATCTTTTCCACCGCTTTGAATAACGACTTTACCATATTTGCCATCTGAATCAAAGGTTAACAGTGACATTGTAAGTTTCTTTTCATTGAATTTGTAATCTGCTTTATAATTTGCACCCAGATAGGATTTTACTATATTGATATCTTCTGCCATATGCCTAAACAAATAGCGATTTGTTTTTCCAAGTTTGAGTCCAGTTGGTGTCGAGGCATCTTTTTGATTGTGTTTCTTTGATAAAACAACAGTAGCCATTGGGTCACCAATTTCAGGGTCCAGACAATAATTATAGGCTGCAATTAGTAAATGAAATACTGATTGTGCTGGATCAGATGCACTTTTCTCCCAGCTTTTCTGGAATTTATCAAAATCAGTTATCATAGACCCAGTGATTTTTTTAGATACTTTCATTCCACCATATTGTTCTGCTGCAGCTCTGTCACTACTTTCTTGAGCATCGCGTTCAGCTTTACTTACAACCTTTCTGGTTTCTCTTTCAGCTGTATCTTCTGCTGCATCACTTACTACATTCTTAATAGCTCTCGAAGCTTTTCTACGTATCTTGTCAAACATTTATACCACTTCGTTTTACAATAATTAGAGTATTTTTCATTATTATACTCTTTTTTTCTAAAGATAAAGAAGTTCCTCTCAAATAATATCTTTTTCTATTTAGTACTTATATTAAAGGGCAAACTCATTTGATTTCTGCTAATTCTTCATATAGATTATTTTCTTTCATCGTTGTGTAAAGCTTGTTGTAAACATTGTAGTATTTTTGATATTTCTCTGAGTTCTCAACGATTGGTTTTCGTTTTTCCTCAATACTCACCATTTCTTCTGCAGCAGTTTCAATATTTTTGTATAATCCTCCACCCACTCCAGCTAAAATTGCTGCCCCCAAAGCAGTTGCTTCTTCTACTTTTCCTTTGATAACAGATACATTACAAATATCTGCCTCAATTTGATTCCAAATAGCATTTCTCGAAGCTCCTCCTGTGATTCTTAGTTCATCAATTTTTACTCCAAGCTCTTTCATAACTTGTAAATTGGTTTTAATTTCATAGCAGGTAGCTTCCATAATTGCACGTATAATATGACTTCTATTATGCCCCAAACTCAAACCAAAAATTAATCCTTTTGCATTTGGGTTCCAGTGAGGAGCACCTGCTCCGGTAAAGTGTGGTAAAACCATTACACCTTCTGACCCAGGGGAAATTGATTCAGCTTGCATACCCAACAAATCATATGAATCTAAATTGAGGCTTGGAGCGAGACTTTTTTCAGCGGAAGAGAAGTTATCTCTGAACCACCTTAAAACGGATCCTGTTGTGAAAATACTTGCTTCGTAAACATATTTACCAGGAATTGTATGACAACTACATAGAACTCTTCTTTTTGGGTCTCGAGTACTTTCATCCAAAAATGCTAGAAGAAATGTCCCAGTGCCTGTGGATGCTTTTACACTCCCTTGTTATATTACGCCAACACCCAAAGCAGCACATTGTAGG
>DAOUWQ010000313.1 GCA_030667035.1 Candidatus Heimdallarchaeota archaeon
TCCTATACGGAGGTTGGAAACTAACAAAAATTGTTTCAGAGATTAGCGATAGGCTTGGAATAAAAGCAAACATTCTACCAATGTCAAATGACTCGGTTCGAACAGTATTATATGATTCACTCAATACAAAATACAGTTTTCAAAGTTATACTGTAAAAGAAAAAGAAAAGCCTGTAATAATAAAGGTTGATTACGAGGGGGCAGAAAAAGCTACTATTACTCAAGAAATAAAAAAGGCAATAGCTAATACTTCAACCATTATTATTGGTCCAAGTAATCCTATAACAAGTATTGGACCAATGTTAGCTATCGAAGAACTAAGAAGCGCATTGATAAAAACACAAGCGATAATTATCGCAGTATCACCTTTTAAAGGAGAAATGGTATTTAGTGGTCCCGCAGCAAAATTAATGGCAAAATTAAATCACCAAGCTAACGCTTATGGAGTTGCTAAAATGTACAAAGATTTTCTCGATATAATTATCATAAGTGAGGAAGATGAGAAGTTAGTTTCAAAAATAGCCAAACTTGGAAATAAAGCTATTTGTGCAAATATCTCACTAAAAACACATCAAGAAAGAAAAGATTTAGCTAAAGAAATTTTGAATGTAATTGATGACAATAAGAAAGTAATTTAGATTCAATTGAAATTGCAAATAGGTTATACATTCTTACAACCAATTATGGTATTATTTCGCAACCAACATTATAACCAGGATAGTCAAAATCTTGTTTAGAAATAATTCCTTCTTCAATTAATCGTAAAACTTCTTTTTTAATACCTCTCAACTCTTTAAGGAGATGTTTCACTGTTCCACAAACTTTAGTAAAACCTTCTTCGCCCCATAATTTTGTTCGATTAATAAATAAACATCGACCACCACAGTATTGAAATTCATCACATTGTGGGCAAGGATCTCCAACTTTCATAGAATTATAAATCGACTTTGGATTACTTTGTTTAATATCACCAACAATAGAGAATTTGAATTCAGGGGATATTGGGCACACAGAAATCGTTCCGTTTGGGTTAATTGCAAAGGAGTCAATGCCTGCACCGCATCTGATTGTACTAGGTAAATCGTAAAGAATAGATTTCATTAATGGAATGAATGGAACCAAACCAAAAACCTTCCCTTGTTTCATAAGTTCTAACCACCACGAAACTAAGCGAGTTATTCCAGGATTATATGAGGTGTCTACCCATTTATCGAAATCATTCCATCGAGCATGAGGGTCATCATCCCATTGACTATCAATTTGCCAGTGAATATGATCAAAAGTTGGTTTTTTGAGTGAGGCTAAATGAGTAACTTCTTGATAAATATCCGCAACTTCAGAAACAGCCATTCGAGCTACTAAATCACCTGTGAAACCATTATCTCGAGCAATACGACTATTATGAAGTACTTTAGAATAATTACCCTTTCCCCGATTTATATCATTAATTTCTTGACGTCCATCTATTGAAACTAGAATAGCACTCATTCTAGTAAGATATTCGGGTTTTACTTTATGCAGAAAAGTAGCATTTGTTTGTACAGACCAATGGCTTACATTTGGTATTGTGTCCATAATCTCTTCTAGGAGAGAGATTTTTAAAAGTGGTTCTCCACCATAAAACTGAATGGTTATATTCTCATCTCGAGCCAAAAATGATTTCAAAACATCGATAGGATAGGCAATATCAATAGGTGGTTCTTCAAAAGTAGCATCTTCTCCACAATATTCGCAATGAAGATTACATGCGCGAGTCAGAATAACAAAATAATTCATTTAACATACCAGAGGGAAATTTGTTGCCATTTATCTATAATAAGTTCAGTTCAACAACCATCATATTAATTAAATCTTCTAAGAGTCCAAATCAGCTAATATCTCCGCTGGAGATTTGTTCTTATCATCACTGATTTTATCCTCCAAGTAAGTTTCATATAACTCTCCTTCACCACGATTTTTCTTCACGTACCGGTAATATACACCTGTCAGTAACCCACCAATAGGTCCACCAGTTATACCTGTAAGCATTATTGCCCCAAAAAATACAGTGAAGAAAAATGGCCAGAACGTTATGTTAAGATTTTGGATATCGTGATAAAACCAAAATAGTGGAATAAGCGCTAGACCCAAAAATACACTTGCGGGAATGCTAACGATAAATCCATCATACATACAATTAACCATTGGTCTTTTCCTTTTGATCCCAACAAAAACACCGCCTGCAACACCAGTAAAAAATAACGACGGAATAAGCAATTCTAACATTTCAAAAGAGAGTGAGAATATTATCCCTAATATCATAATCACGAAAGTTCCAATGAAAAATGTTTGAAGACGCAACTCAATCAATCCTTATTCTATACATTAAATTACTAAATATTAACTAATTAATTATAAAATAGCTGTTTGGACAAATAATTAATTAAAACAGCATTTTTTTCTTATAATGTGAAGAATAATCCTTTTTATACACTGTGCTGAATTTTCAATAACGCTCATTGTATCTATTTCTTTGGCAAAGCAGCAGTGCTAAAGGACCTCTAGAAAGTTGCATCAGACAATAAAACAAAAGAAATAAATAATACATCGGTTAAGCTATATAAAACTAGAATAGTTTATATTCAATCAACTAGGGGGATTGCAAAGCGAAAACCTTATAAGTAGAATACAAATGGCACAACTTAGAAACTAATTTAACATTAGCTACTAAAAAAAGAAAAAAGGACGGCAGTGTCGAAAAATGATCACTGAATTATTAAACAGCTCAATAAAAGATCGAGAAGCCAGAATCAGGCTCTCTGTAGAAAAGAAGAAAGGGACTAGAGGAAGAAAGAGAAGTAAAAAAACCATTAGAGTTCAAGAACTTATATTAGATACTTTATTCGTTAGTTGTAGACTAATGAGATCCTCCGAAATAAGAATAGCCGTAGGAAAGCGAGTAAAGGGTTTAAGCAATTATCTTTTCTTCTCAGCTTTAAGAGATCTCCAAACTAGAGGAGATATCGTTAAGCGAAAGAATCTCCTTAATATGAAATATACTTTTTACGCTCTCTCAGAAATTGAAAGACATAAAAGACAAGCATTTAGCTATCCAACGACCCAGATAAGCAATGTGCAAGTAGAATATCGAACAACACTTCCCTATACTATGGAAGGATTATTGTTGATGCCTCGGTTCTTCTGGTAAAAAGAAGACAATACAGTAATATTCATCAGGCTGCGAAAAAGTGCGGCCTATTCTTTTTAATTTATTTCACGGAAAAAAGCAGAAATATTTTTCTCAATTTAGAAAAGAGAAGAGCATTATTGATCATTTATTTTATTGACCAAAATCCTCAATGGTAATATGAAACAATCTGGATCCTTTATCGAAGTTTCAAAAACTTCATACTCATTGCTTGTTGCTATACGAGCAAAATCAGCACCAAGATAAAGTCCCTTTGATGAAAGATCTTCCTTATTCATAAAAATAATAACAGGAATTTGATTTCCAGAACGAATTTCTTCATGTTTGATTTTTTCAATATAATAATTAAGATATTCAATGGACGACACATTGGAACCATCTGCAAGCAGTATAACAGCATCAGAGCCTTTGAGACA
>DAOUWQ010000190.1 GCA_030667035.1 Candidatus Heimdallarchaeota archaeon
ACCAAATCCAACGAAGTCCCAGGCAACAACAGGGTTCTCGAAAGGATCTCGATTTAATTCCAACCAATTTATTCCATCAGATAATTGATGTTTTTTAGCTAGCTCTTTTCCTAAGCCAGAAGCCCAACCATTACAATTGAAATAAGGTCCAATAACAAATTCTTCAATTCTTGCTTCATCTAATGTTTCATCATTTATGAGACCCTTTTCTTTCATTGTAATAACTTGATCATGATAATCTTCTTCAGAAGTGATATAGAAGAAAGCTCTCTCGAGAGGATTGCCAGCTTGTTGTACTTTTACCAGAGCAACAGGAACTTCTTTGTTAGGACCAATAATATCTAAATTATCTTTACTTATTTCTCTAGGGGAACGGATAGCAGCTTTTTTCATAAGACCATATTGGTCGAGGTACTCTTTCTCATTAGTCGTTCTATCTTCACTTTTGAGCATAGTTCGACTACCGTACATAGGTATTCGTAATTCCTCTTCAATCCGTTTTGCAGTTAAATAAACAACCATAGAACGATTAGGAATAATAAGACCGTTCATAGCCAACAATTTCTTTTGAACGGATTCATCGAGCATTTGTTTCCAATCATCTACAACTATTGCCTTGTCAAAGAGATGGCTTTGTTCTTCGATGTACTGACGCTCTCTTCCTTTCTTCACAATAACAATATTAGATAAACCCATCTTTTTTGATGAAAGACCTGTTTCGAGCGCAGAGTGGCTCCCAAAAATAACTATTGTTGGTTTGCCTTTGTATTCGCTAACGATTTGTTGCATCTCTTCTCTTTTGATCAATGATTTAAATCTCCTCTAACTTAGGTGAATCAACAGTAAGTAAATCCAAACTATCAGACTCATAAGCTTTCTTAATTTCTCGGGCTATGCGTTTACCCATATACATTGGTTCATTCCAGAGCAAATTAGCATACGTATTCCCATATGGTACCCAAACAGTGGTTCCAGCGACTATTCTACCTGAGAATTCAAAAGCATATATTTTCGGTTCGGTGGTACAAATCGTTTCTATACAAAACGGTCCTACCAATCCCGTTTGTTCAACGAATTCAGTCCCCATTCTATGATATTCAGGAACTAGCGATTCTCGAACAACAATCGGAACATTTCCAACAACTGTAAATGATGGATCATCACTTGGAGTGAGATATTGTGAATTAACATTTGATTCTAAACGACGATCAAATCCCAATAGTTCACATCTTCCTTCAATAGGTGAACTGAAGTAATGGGCATAAATCGATACTCCACTAACATATTCTTGTATGAAATTAACCTTTTTTCCTTTCTTTTTCTTTTTGAAATCTTCCTTATCAAAAGCTATGAAATATCCTTTACCGCCTTCAGCGCCATGTAATTTGACCATAACAGGGCGATCAATCGTTGTAGCTTTTTTGAAAACTTTTGGAGTAGTAATACCAGAAGCAGTAAGTAAACCAGAGTTCCTATCTCGATTGCCTTCATAGGCAAGAATTTTCACTCCTCCAAGTATTGGATGTTTTAATCGTTTCAATTGCTCAACAGATAAGTAACGAACAAAGGAACCGTGTGGAATAATAACGATTTTCCGGTTTATTCCATTGAGTTTTCTAATGATACTTTGAGCATCAGAGTAATCATTTACTCTCAAAATATTGACCTTTTTCAATAGATCAGGATACTGAGACCAAAGCTCCCAGTCTCGATCAAAACAGACAACATAAACATCTAACCCCTCTTCTAAGGCTCCAGGAACGATATTATAAAGAGAGGAATGAGAACTTGTTGTAGCAATTGCTGCTTTTGAATTCATAATCTCACAACATACCCAATAATAAATTGACAGAATTGGGAGTTCCTATAAAAAACTTCTGAAGGAATCAGTTTCCTTGACGAAAAAATATGATTATGTTGTTACATAAATCATATAGAATATACGTCCACCTTTGCTAACGATGCTATGAAGCCTCTATTATCAAATAGACGTATGGATATTCTAAATTCCATTCCGAAACTTAATGGGAACTTTTTTATTTAATTGTAATTGATGTAGCTAGAGACAAAATATAAAACAATCGGATGTATGGTGGAAAAATGCAATGGGAAGAACAAGAATAAGCGGTTTTCTAAGAAAACGAGCAGAAGATGAAATCCAAAATAAAATGGCTAGCCATTTAGCACGAGTACAATTAGTTACTCAGTCATTAATACGAGCTGTAGCAGCTTGGCGAAAAGGAGATTTTGCAAATCTAGAGCGCGAAGTTGGAAATATGTCAGCTGAAGAAAATGCTGCTGATAAGCTATTGTCTGAAATGTGGTTAGAACTCACAAAGGGAACGCTCAAAACAAAGCTTAGATCAAACATACTGACTTTCATTAAGAGAGCAGATGAAATAGCAAACTATTCAAAGAGAGCAGGTACAAATGCGCTTATTCTTCACAAAGTAAAATTATCAGAGCATATTTTTGATGATATTGAAAAGGCTTGTGAAATTGTAAATATGGCTACAGAGAAATTAGCTGAAGCATTATCTGTTTATCGAGATGACATTCATCGCACAGTTGACATCACAACAGAGATAAGTTTCTTAGAACATCAAGTCGATGGATTATATACAAGATTAAAAGGTCATTATTTCGATTACAAAGAACACAATGATAATTTAGGTGGTTTAATAATTTTTGACCATGCAATGAGAGACATTGAAAAAGCAGCAAATGCTGCTGAAGATGCCTCAGATGTATTACGTTCCATTGTCATTAGTGAGATATAAACTATGACACCTATCACTAGCAGTTAATTAGAAATCTTGGGTTGTTCAAATGGTAAGCGTCGCAATGTTAATTGTCCTAGTAGTGATATCTCTACTATTAGCATTTGCAATTGGTGCGAATGATGAAACATTTGCTTCAGTTGTAGGAGTAAAAAGACTTTCAGTTAGGACGGCAGTATTAATGGGTGCTGTCATTGCAATAATAGGTGGATTTTTCTTATCTGATCAAGTGGGTAAAACATTGCGTGATGACATTTCACCGCAATTATTTATCGATGAGGTAAATCAATACCCGATTTTAATATCAATATATGTGGCAATGGCAATTAGCTTAATTCTTGCCTCAGTATTCGGTTTACCTATTTCGTCTACTGAAGCTTTGGTTGGTGCAATTATAGGCCTGTCATTTGCTTTAGGGTATAAGGTCGATTGGGGTTGGACTGGTATGGGTAAAGTCTTAATAACCTGGTTAATATCGCCAATTATTGGGTTCACGATATCTTTTCTTATAATGAAACTTGTTAGAGTAATATTGGGGAAAACTGTTAAGAGTTTCAGACAACACGAATCAGCCAATAACGTATTTGGTGTTTTGTTACTAGTTATGGTTGTTTGGACCGGATTAGCTCGAGCAGGCAATGATATCAATAACGCCATTGCACCAATTGTTCCACTTTTTGAGGGGCAAGGAGGTTATTGGTATGAAAGATTACCCTTGCTAATCGGTGGAGTTGGATTAGGCTTAGGATTAATTATTATTGGTTGGAGAGTCTTGAAAACCTTAGGAAATGATGTTGTAGAATTGACTCCAGAATCAGCTTTTGTTACAGAAGGTTCGGCAGCTGTTGTTATCTTCCTCGCAGTAATAATCGGCATCCCGGTATCAGGAACGATGGTCTTGGTTTCCAGTTTTATGGGTGCAGGAGTTGGTATGAATAAACCGCTCAATTATAAAACGGTGAGAATGATCGTTCTCTTTGTTATTTTAACACCATTAATTAGTGGCTTAATTGCAGTAGGATGCTATTATGCTATCAGGGGGCTGTTCTAAGAATGTTCAGAAAATTACTAGGATTTAGAACTATACAAAGAAGAGTAGAAGAAAAAATAATTCAATTATCTTTCATACCAAGCAAATATTTTGAAGCATTATATGTGGAATGCAATACTAAAATTCACAACCTAACACTGGATATTCTTGAACTAGAAGAAAAGGGTATCCGTGGAGAATTACTAAAATTAATGAAAGAAGGAGAAGTTGATACTAAGATAGAAATTGAGAAGTTTCAACTCTTTGAAAGAATAAACGCTGTTTCTACTCATAGCAAGGAAATCCGAGAAGTTATGAATACACACGTTGCAGACATGAAGAAACCAACGTATGAAAAACTTGTGAGTATACTCAAAGAAGTTTCCAAAGCAGGGAAATTAATGTATCAAGCAATAAAGGAATTGTATCACAACTATGAGTTATCTTTAGAGAAAGTTGATGAGCTAAATATCATTTGTAACGATATTATTAATGGACTGTTTGAGTTTAAATTCTGTGACCAAGATGGTGTCTGCGAAATCTCATTTGAAGAACCAGAAGTGTTCATTGGTAATACACTGAACAAATCATTACGTGAAATGATTGGTGTCGGAGAAAAAATCGTTCACATAATTAGGGTTTTTAGCTATAATCACAGTCATCTCATTGATAATGAAGAAAGTGATGATAAACCTGATGAAAATATCACCAAAGAATAAAACAACTAAGAGGATATTTTTCATCTATACTCTTTTTTTATAAAAAATACAGATGATTGCAGAAATGCATTTTAAAAAAATAATTAGTGGAAGTTAGTAATTATTCTAATTTCCAGAACGTTTCTTCTCAAACTTGCTTCTAACAACCATAGCAACAGCATTGAAACCAAACACTACTAACA
>DAOUWQ010000456.1 GCA_030667035.1 Candidatus Heimdallarchaeota archaeon
GTGTGGAAATACATGCTGGTCACGGTTATCTTCTAAATCAATTTCTCTCACTGAGAACCAATAAGCGTGAGGATATCTATGGAGGAAAACCATTCGAAAACAGAACAAGAGCACTAGTAGAGGTTCTCCACGAAGTCCGTAAGAAGTGTGGTGAGGAATTCATTATTGGGTTCAGATTGAACGGGAGTGACTACATCAAAGACGGTCTAGAAGTAGAAGATATGATACAAATAACCCAAATTCTTGAAAGAGAGGGGGCAGATCTTTTCAACATTACAGGAGGAGTATTTGATAGTCCCCGTTTTCCTGTAGTTCCATATATGAATTACCCAAAAGGTTGCTTTGTTGACAATGCTTCCAAAATAAAACAATCGTTACAAAAAGTTCCTGTAGCAGTTGTAGGCAGAATAAATACACCTGAATATGCAGAAGAAGTATTGCAGGCAGGCAAAGTGGATTTGCTCTCAATTGGAAGAGCGTTAATTGCTGATCCCGATTTTCCAAACAAGATAAAGGAAAATAAATCAACAAGCATTAGGAAATGCATTGGTTGTAATGCTTGTTTAAATCAAATAATGACTGAGCAACAAGTTGAATGTGCTGTAAATGCAAACCTAATTGGAACTGATGCTAATTTGATACTCGCCTCTGATACGAAGAAAATACTGATTGTTGGAGGAGGTCCTGCGGGATTGGAATTAGCTCGCATAACAAAGATGAGAGGTCATGAAGTTCTACTCATTGAAAAGGAAAAGGAGATAGGTGGTTCTTTAAACCTTGCAAAAGTTGCTCCCTTCAAAGGAGAAGTTCAGAATTTAGTTGAATACTATAATTTTGTAATAAAAGAATTAGATGTTGAAGCCAGAACTGATACACCTTTTTCTAACAATGTTGTAAACGAATTCAAACCTGATATCATAGTTATTGCAACAGGCATAATGGATAAAATACCAGAAATCAAAGGATTAGCTGATATTCCACATCATTCGTTCTCAGAAGTTTTGAGGGGTAAAATTCCTCAAGGAAACAAAATATTAGTTCTTGGTGGAGACATGATTGGAATAGAGGTTGCTGAGTTTCTATTATCGAAGAAGAAGAATGTCATAATTCAAACTTCCAAGAAAAGATTAGGTACAGATATGTATTCACTAGTTGCAAGAGAAATCTTGCCAGATATAGAGAATGTTGCAGATGTAGAAATTGTTACAGAAGCAATAATAGTTGAAATTTTAGAGAATAAGATTATACTTGAAACACCTGATGGTGAGAAAACAATAGGTTTTGATGATATTGTTTTTACATCTGTAGAAGCTTCTAAAGGGAGTTGGGATTACTTAGAAGATTTTGATGGTCTTATTTTCAAGATTGGTGACTGCAAGGAAATTAGACCTAGAAAAGTGCTAGACGCGGTTAAGGATGGCTATAATTTAGGAGTAATAATCGAAACACCCGAAGCTAAAGAAATACTTTCTGATTTAGAAGAAATTGAAAGCGATGATGTCCGAATCATAATTAAGAATAAAATCAAGAAAGGAACATTCACTAACGAGGATATACCTGAATATCTTGATATGTTAGTTTCCATATGTAATGAAAATGCAACAATTCAAAAGAAAAACAAGAAGGCTCAATTATCATTCCTGATTTCAATTGGTGAAGAAAAAAGCTTTTTTATTAAAATAGACAAAGGAGTATTTTCAGCAGGTGAAGGTATTATAGATAATCCTGACGTAACAATAGAAATGGATCCTTCTACTGCCAGCGGCATATTTGCAGGCACAATAAACGCTGCTTCTGCATACATGGCAAAGGAATTGAAATTTAAAGGGTCAATGCGACTTGGTTTGAAATTTAGATCTATGACTGACATTGTAAAAGAAGAACTGGAAAAGCTTTGATAGTAGTAAAAAACTTATTATCTCCAATTTAAGTATTGAAATCAGATTTAGTAATGGAAAGGTTCTCTTATGCCAACTATTGTAAAATATGAAAAAGGAGTTAAATTAGTTAAAAAACCCGAGAATCTTTCCTTTATAGCTGATCCTACCACAAACGCAGCATCCCAAGGCAGTCATGCAACTTTTATTACGCATGCCCACACCGATCATTCAGTAGCTTTTCCTGATGCTACAACTAAGGTTTTCTCCACAAAAATAGCTAGTGAGTTATATGAGAAACTAACCGCAAAGAAGCCTAAGAACACACATCACATTAATTTTGGGAAAACACAGAAAATAGAAGATATAGAAGTAAAATTCATCCCTGCAGGTCATTTGTTGGGAGCAGCACAGATTTTATTCTATTTTCCTGATATTACAGTTTGTTTTACGGGAGACATTTGTACAGAGGAAATGATAACTGTACCAAAAGCCACAATCCCGGACGACGATATTGACATTTTGATTACAGAGGCAACTTACGGAACAAAAGATCTCTACTTTGATACAAGAGAAAGCACAAAAATCTCTCTTCTAAAATGGATTGCAGAGAACTTACAAGAAAAGCGCACTCCAATAATTAACTTAGGTCATCTTGGTGCAGCGCAAGAAATCATTGCTTTCTTAAATAAAATGTTTTCGATTAATA
>DAOUWQ010000151.1 GCA_030667035.1 Candidatus Heimdallarchaeota archaeon
GACCAGTAGAAGGTTGGTGTGATACACACCTTGAAGTTGGAAAAGGAACTATCGATTGGAAATCATTTTGCAAACAAATATCTGTATTGAACCCAAACATAACTATGGTTTTTGAGCTTGATGATTGGGAAAAAATAGATAATTCTTTTGAATTATTAACAAAATATCTCCACTGAAATAACTACTTTGTTTATGATGATTTTTTATTAGTATTTTTTGTACCGTTCTAAAACATCTTTTTGTTTTTCGTCCTTAAGAAATACTATGAATTTTTCCAAGTTTGATACAGTTTCTTTGGAAAGATTGTGTTCTAATAAACAACAATCGATATTAGCTATTTCAGAATCTACACCAATCAATGTTAGGAATGTTTTCCATATCTCATGTCGGCTTTTCACTATTTCAGCTATTTTATTTCCTTCATCAGTGAGGGTAATCGTTCCATATTTTTCATATTGAACCAATTTATGCTTTTTTAACTTTGAAACCATTTCTGTTACACTAGCTTTACTCACTTTCAAAAAATTAGCTATTTCCGTTACTTGAGCAAATCCTTTTTCTTCACTAATAAAGAGGATACTTTCTAGATAATCTTCTATTGTTGATGTTATTGTTAACTTATCTACTGTTGTTCCACTCAAAATTATTGGTCCACCTAATATAAATCTATAATTGTTAGGTTACCCTAATAAATCTGCTTATCTAGATTTAAATTTTAACCATATTATTAGATAAGATTTAATTATAGCAAAATTTATCTTTTTTAAATTATAATTCAAAAGTACTAACCAGAATTTATCGTAAAGAAGATTCAAAACGATAGAAAATCTTCAACGGATGGTTAAGAAACAAAAGAAGGCTAAGAACTTGTCAAAAAAAGATAAATCTAATCGAATAAAAATTGGCATATTAAAATTAGGCAATATCGCATCATCTGTTTTATTGGAAATGTTACTGGATGAACGTGCAGACAGATTAGATATTGACATTCGTACAATCTCCTCTGGAGCAAAATTGGAGAAAGAAGCAATAAATGATGCTTTTAAAATCTCTAATACTATTGACAAAGATTTATTGATAATAGCAACTCCAAATGCTTCTTTAACAAATCCGATGGAAGTCATTCTAGAAGCAGGTGCAGCTAATACACCGGTTGTTGTTTTAACAGATATCCTGAAAAAAGAGTCAATAGAAGTTTTAAAGGGAAAAGGAATTGGTTACTTTGTTGTAAAATCGGATGCCATGATTGGCGCTCGAAGAGAATTTCTTGATCCTGTTGAAATGACTCTCTTTAATTCAGATCTACTAAAAGTTCTAGCCATTGGTGGAGTATTTAGCATTTTATATCAAGAAATCGATAAGGTTATCTCTCTGATAAAAAAGAGAGAGAAAATTGTTCTCCCCCAATTAATAATTACTCCAACTTTAGCAGCTAAAAGTGCTGGCTTTGCAAATCCCTATGCTGAGGCAAAAGCAAAAGCCGCCTTAATAATTGCTCAACGTGTTGCTGCGATAAATACAGAAGGCTGCTTTAAAATTAAAGATCGTTTAGAATATATTGCTCAAGTAGCTACTGGTCATGAAATGATGCGAAATGCTGCTAAACTTGCTGATGAAGCTCGCGAAATTGAAAAGTCAAATAACAAGGTCAGAAGACAACCCCATAGTTATGAGGGTGACGTTCAAGATAAACGCTTGCTTACGGAAAAGCCAAGCTCTAATTAATACAAGGTTTGAGAATTCAAATGCCATTAATACTTGATGAACTATTTACTTGTCCAAATTGTTCTGTAGTCTTTCAATCAAAGACTCTTGGAAGCTACAATACATTTGGTACTTGTTATAGTGACCTTTACATTGCTAGTAATGATGACCCACAACACATTTTACTTCTGATCAATATTTGTCCAAAATGTGGTTTTTCTGCCTTTACAGCAGACTACAAGTCAATTCAAAAAGAAGATTTAGTGAATTTTGATGAAGCGCTAAAATTTGTTGAGGAATTTACTCAAAAAACTTTCACTGAATTTAATGCAGGCGATGGTTATTTATTGATTAGTGAATATTCTAAGCATTTAACTCAAGAGCAAAAATCGTACACTCAAATGCAAGCATGTCATTCCTACAGATTTCTTGATGATAAGATTCTCGAAAAAACAAGACGAATCGTTTTACAATCTACTTTGGAAATTTTAAACGATCAAATTTTCAAGAAAAACCCAGAAGAATTGTACCTCTATTTGGCTGGAGAATTGAACAGATTATTAGGTAATGCTCAGAAAGCAAATGATTATTTTAAAAAGGCACTCGAAAAAGCAGAAAAAGAATCATTTGTATATAAAATTACAATTCATCAAATATCAAACCCAAACGAAATTATACCTAGAAAGATATTTGGAAAAAATTGAATCTTGATTTACAAGATAAAAATACCTAATAACAAAAATTTAAATGTATCAGTTCTAATCAAGAAGTATCATATATTGTGTATTATTTGATAAATATCTTAATTAAAATGCAAGGTGAAATATGTGTCTGCAGCAATCGAAGAAGCATTTTTTAAAGTGCTAGTAGTAGGGGATGGTGCTGTTGGGAAAACAAGCATGTGTACACAAATAA
This sequence comes from Candidatus Heimdallarchaeota archaeon, assembly GCA_030667035.1. Lineage (GTDB taxonomy): Archaea > Asgardarchaeota > Heimdallarchaeia > JABLTI01 > JABLTI01 > JABLTI01. Next base: position 2,620 of record DAOUWQ010000151.1, read on the forward strand.
CTACACAAGAATTCTTTTCAGACTACAATTTAACAGTTGGCTGTGACTTTTTTATCAAAAGATTTTATGTAAATAATGTAAGTGTTACTTTACAACTTTTTGATATCGGTGGACAGGATCAGTTTCAAAAATTGCGAAAAGCTTTTGCAGGTGGTGCTAAAGGTATTTTCCTTGCCTATGACATCACACGTCGTGACAGTTTCTATAATTTAGAGCAATGGTACGAATCAGTAAAGGATGATCTCGACCCTCGTGCTCCGAAGTTTTTAATTGCAACTAAAACAGACCTTAGTGAATTATCTGAGGTTTGGAATGAGGATATTGAAACTTTTAAAGAAACACTAACTTATGACGCTTATTTTGAAACTTCTTCATTTATTGGAGAAGGAGTAAATGAAGCTTTTGAAGCCATGGGAAAAATGTTGTTATCTCGATATGATAAAGATGAATATTCTAAATCTGCCCAAAAAATGAAATTCCTAGAAGGTGCCCATAGAGGTATTCAAAACTAAATTTGATAGTGCAATTAAACAAAATATAAGGAAACAAGTGTGTCATGAAGCGTATCTATTTTTTATGTATTGGTAACTCCAGCAGAAGCCAAATGGGCGAGGGTATTGCAAAACATTTTAGCAAAGGTTTGATTGAAGTGAAAAGTGGTGGAACCAAACCTGCATCTAAGGTCAGCTCTAAAGCTATATTGGTTATGAAGGAAATCGGCATTGATATCTCGAATCACTTTCCTAAAAAGATGGATATTGAGTTTGCGAAACAATCTGATTTGGTTGTAATAATGGGCTGTGGTGCAGAAAAAATGTGTCCTGCTTGGGTTGTAAGTAAATCTGTAAATTGGGACTTAAAAGACACTCAAGATCAAGAAATAGATTTTTATCGCAAAACTAGAGATTCAATAAAAACACACGTACTAGAATTACTTGAGAGTATTACATCAGAAAAATAGTTAATAAAAATAAGATCTATTTAGTGATCTTATTTTCTCAATGCTTAACATAGCTTCCGCATTTTTGGCAGTAAACTGTATTTCCATCAATGTTTTCTCCACAAGTTGGGCAGATAGTATTGCTTGAACCAGTTTTTTTGTCATCATTTACAACTTCGACTACATCGACATCATGATATTTGCCTTGTTTTTTGGCTGTTTTCATTTTATCTTTGGCACTTTTTTTCTCCTTTCGTTCTTGATCCTGAACACCTCGTTTATATCTCATTTCAGGGCAATCATTCACAATTTTTTTCCAATTTCCAAAAGTGACTCTATAGTAAACGTTAGTCATTAATCTCCATTCTTCGATATAGAAGAAAATTGGGAAGATCATAGCAATAGATACGATATTTAGTATCCACATAACAAAAGCTACAATGTAACCAAAATAAACATAATATAGGCACCAGAAATCAAACCACACTTCATCCTTTTCATGAATTACTCCATACAGATATGCAGAGTTTAAATAAACCCATCCATACAAGAATTTTGGTGGTCTTCCTCGTGAAAGAATAGAGAGAGTATAATAAGGTAGCAAAATTATATGTCCTGCTAACAATATTGTATTAAAGATAAAAGCAACTAGAGGTGCATATGTAAAATATGCCCATGTCACTCTACTCGGAATACATACTTTTCGAAAGATTGGTAGATTTAAATCGTATTGTTCACTTATTTCCGACAATTTAACCACAACACAAGATAATACCTTATACTATAAAATGATTTGTAATTAAATCTCTTTGTGACTAAAAATTAGTTGTTGTTTTAATTATGGTGTTTATTAGATTGGTTTATTTGTTTGAATTTATTTTTTAATAACCAATCTGGAGATTCAGTTATTTTTCTTTGAAATCGCGCTAAGATTGAGGGGTCAAGATTTGATAATGCGTTGATAATCTCTCTTGAACGGCTATAATCGGTTATATCAAATAACCCATACAATTCATTGACAGCGAAAGATTCACCAGTTTTGGCAAGAATAATTAAGGCGTCTTTGTACAATTCTTCATCAATAGAATGTTCAATTAATTCTTTGATCTCATCTGAAGGAACCTGAGCATTAGAAATTTTCAATGCTTCTAGTACACTCTCAACAATTGTTAATTTTTTGAAACGTTCACCAAGTTCTGAAAGCCATTCATCATCTTTCATATCTATAGCGTCAATTTCTTCATCTAATGGTTCATCATTTGTGATATATTCTGAAATTGTGCTTTCTCCGATAACTTCAGAATCCAAAGTTAAATCTAATTCTTGATCATTAAAATCTTCTCGAAGTTCCAGGGAGTTCTGTGAATTTTCACCAAATCTTTTAATCCAACGATTAATATCTTCATCAACTAATTTTTCTTGTGATGCGTCCATTTGTCGAGGGATTATTTGTGTTGCGCCAATTTCTTCTCTATTAGAGTGATCTGGTGTTGAATCAATTTCCTCTTCATCCCATCTGGAATCATAATTTTCAATCATTGCATCGGATAATTCCAACGTTTCATCTTCAATAGCTTTGTAGATGATATTGAGGAACACTGGTATCGCCTGTTGTGAATTGAGACTTCCTAAGGTTAGAATTGCTTGTCGTTGAACACTCATAAATTGTTCATTTAACATACTAGC
>DAOUWQ010000023.1 GCA_030667035.1 Candidatus Heimdallarchaeota archaeon
AGGGAAGAAAATTGGGTGTTGGACTAGGATTAATCTCTCAAAGACCTGGAAGACTCGATAGTGATGTTTTATCACAATGCAACACTCAAATTATTCTGAGAATAGTTAACCCTTATGATCAACAACAAATTTTGCGCTCGAGCGAGAGTTTAAGTGATGATTTACTGAATGATTTACCATCACTCAATGTAGGAGAAGCAGTTGTTGTTGGACCAAGTTTACCTATCCCTGCTCTGGTGAAAATAGCAGAATTTGATGGCAAGCTCGGAGGTAAAGGGGTTCCAATCACAGAATCATGGAAAAGCGCAATGAAAAATCAAAAAAATACCTCGAATAAACCACAAAAATATGATGATGATTTCGAGTTAGATTAATAGAGGAGAACTTATACAAAAACTCCCAATAGATGGCGAAAAGCGTATTAATGTAGGTGAAGGAAGAATTAATTCCAAAAATACTATGGAAGTAAAATTCTGCCATACTGCAGACTGGCATTTAGACTACTTCCAATACCAGAAAAAAGAGCGTTGGCAAGATTTCTTTATTGCAGCAAATGATTGTGTGAATCTAATCATAAAAGAAAAACCGTTATTTGTGATACATTGTGGTGACTTATTTCATAATTTCAAACCCAACCCTGGTGCATTATGTCAAACAGTAAAGATTCTATCGAAACTGAAAAAAGAAAAAATACCATTTTACGTTATACGTGGAAATCACGATGCATCCAAAGCGCAATCCCAAAGATTTGGAGGAACTATTCTTAATCTCTTAGAAGATTTAGGTTATCTAATATACATAAAAGATGAAACAATTGTAGTAAATGAGGATATTACAATTACAGGTATTGGTGAATATGGAAAATCAACAGGGCTTATTGTTGAGGAAGTGCTAAGGAATAATCCACTAAATAAAAACAAATTCAATATATTAGCTCTACACGGTTATGTTCAAGGGCAAGTGAGCGATAATGTATACGATATGACGGGTTATGAATTAGCTAGTATCGGGTTTAATTACATTGCTCTGGGACATTATCATAAACCATGGAGTGATAAAGAAAATAATCTCTATTGTCCGGGTTCAACAGAACAAACGAGTTTGAACGATTGGGGGAAGCCTGAACAAGATGGTTACTTCAAAAAATCAGGATATTATAGTATAAACATTAATTTTGAAAATGATGAATGGTTATCAAAAGTTGAGCGAAAAGAATTTGCAGTGAGACCTAAAGGACGCTTCAAATTAGAATTTCAAGATAATACACCAATTGATGAAATTCATTCAAAAGCAGATGCTTTCATGAAAAAATATGATAAAAAAGGAGCAATTATTCGATATGATTTTTCCGGAAGAATCGCATTGGGTAAAAAAAATCTAATTAATCTGACAGATTTACCTTCAAATAAAAAATCAGAAGCACTATATACAATAATTACTCAGAATTTCTCCCATAAAGAATTACCCTCTGCAGAACATGGCTTAACATCTGATGGGGCATTAACCGAAATCCTTGAAACTTCATATCGTTTTAAAAAGAAATCAGTAAATAATTGGATAGAACTAGCAAATGAAACAGTAAAAATCTTAGGACAAAAATCAATTTCTTCCGAAAAAGCAGATGAGGTCCAGTTAATTTATGATTTAATTGGAGAAGTCTCTTCTAAAATAACCGTTAATGAAATTAAACAAAAAGAAACCCCTAAGTCCGAAAAAACAAAGAGTAGCAAAAAAGCTAATCTAAAACAAACTAAAGAAATTCATGAAGATCAGACTAAAAAGGAACGAGTTGAAAATAAGGAATCTAAAACAGAATTGTCAACTAAAAAGAGCACAAAACAATCTGGATTATCTCAATTTATATCAGAGGGGGAGAAATAATGAAAAAATTCCAAATCACAAAGATAAATCTTGAAAACATCAAAACCTATATTTCAGAAGAAATTAATTTCTCTCTAGGTAATAATGTTCTACTAGGGGAAAATGGTGCAGGAAAAAGCACTATTCTTGAGAGCATTTTTCTATCCATTTTTGGCGAAACCGTTCCTGGTCGACGGTTGGTTGACATGATTCGATATGGGGAGAGACAAGGAAGAATAATTACCAGATTTTCAGTCAATGGTGAGGATTATCGTTTAATAGATGAAATTACAAGAAAGGACATAGATAGAGCAACTCAATCACAAATACTTTGGAACGAAACAATTAATGAAAGAATTGCAGATGGAAGAAATGCAGTAAGATCTAAAATTGAAGAAATACTTGGTATTGATGCTACAACATTCATAAGTGCCGTATATGCTTCACAAGGAGAAATTGGTAAAATAGTAACATCAAAGGAATCAGAACGAAAGAAACTCTTTGATCGACTTTTTCAAATTGATCGATATGAAAAGGCATGGCAAAATCTTTCAAAAGTAGATAAAATTATCAATACACAAATTACTATTCTGAAAGGGCGATCCGAGGACTTACGAGAAGACGTAAAATCTCTACCCTCAATTGAAAATCAAATAAACGAGAAGAAAAAGCAGTTGAAGAGCGAAAAATCTCAACTAATAGATTTGAATAAAGCTTACAAAGATTTGGATCAACGGTATAAGAAAATTGGTAGTGCTCTAGAAGAATATAGAAAATTAGAAGGGATAAAAGGATCAATTGAAGAGGAAATTCATTCGTTAGATATAGAAATCAAGTCAAGCATTAAACAGTTGAGCACAATAACGAATACTGAGTTACTCGAGATAACATTATCTGCATTTAATAAATTCTTGAAATCAAATGAAACTAGTTTGGATAACACTAAGTTATCTTTAGAGAAAACACGAAAGGAAGAGACAGAGCTTTCTATTAATCTCGAGGCAATAAAGAATCTTGAAAGAAATTTAGCAACACTTCTCCGTTCAACAAATGAGAAGCAACAGCAATTGAATACAGACGTTAAAGAAATTTCAAACGAAATATCTGAATTAGGATTAAATGTTACTAAATGGCTAGAAAAAATACCTGATATTATTGAGGATAATAAAAAGGAACTACAAAATCATAAGAAAGAAATGAAGAAAATAGATGATTTGCTAAAGAAAATTTCTGTGAAAGAAACAGAATTGAAAGCACTTGAGGAATCATCAAGTAGAAATCAATCAAGAATTGTTAAAAATCGTCTCTTTCTATCGAAAGAAGCAGGAGATGATTGGAAAAACATTATTAAAGAATATTCAAAGATTAATTTTAACGAGCAATTAAAAACATTACAAAAAGAGATTACAGAATTAAATGAAAGTGCTTCACAACAAAAAAATGAGAAATCTTTACTCGAGATGAATATTAATAGATTAAAAGAAGATCTCGATCATTTAAACAAATTGCAAGGTGAAGAAACTTGTCCAACTTGCAAGCAGAACCTATCTACTGAAACACTTGCTAAACTTTGCTCAGGACTAACAGAAGAAAAAACTCAGTTATGCAACAAAAAGAAAAAAGTAAAACAAAAATTATTGGAATTTACCAATTCACTTACCAATTCAAAGAAAAAAGAAATAGATTTGAGAGAGAAACATAGAATATATGGGACAACCTCACAAACTTTTGAGGATCTTCTTGATTTAGAAATAGAAAAAGATGAATTAGCACTAAAATACGACAAGATGGAAACCAGTATAAAAGCAATCAAAGAGAAATTTTCACAAGAAAAAGCAAATGAATTGGAAGAAAAAATAAGTAATTTAGAAGAAAAAAGTAGTTATATTAATTCTACTAAGAGATCTATTCCAAGATTTATTAAAACTTCAGATCAAATCAAAAAAGAGCTAAAAGACGCAAAGGAATTGAAAGTAAAAATATCTCTATTAAAAAAGAAATATACTATTACTATTCTAGATGAGAAAACGTCAGAAATTTCTCAATTTAGTCATTTAGAAGATCAATTAATTGAAATAATTGCTATCACCAAAGATCTGATTAAAAAAATCAAATCACAACACGAAGATGAAGTAAAATTAAAAGAAACGATTTTGAAATTGAAAACAATTGAATCTCTTGAAGGGTTCAAAGATAGGGAGAAAATTGAGGAAAGTTGGAAAAAATTGAGTGATAAAATTGCTTCTTATAAAACATCGATTTTAGCGTTGAAAGATGAAATAATTCCTCCATTAGAAGAACAGAAAAAAACCTTACAAGAGAAAATGAATCAGTTAACTGAGCTAGATGCAAAATCCAATCAAGAAAATAAGAAGAAGAAAATAGTATCGATTTTAAGGAGCTTAATGCGAGAATTACCAAATAGACTGCTGCCAAATTATATTGAAAGAATAAGTAATACGGCAACCGATATTCTGCAATCAATCGCTCCTGAAAGTGATATCCAGAGTATAATCGTAAACGATGATTATTCACTAAATATTATTCGATTGGGAAACATTGAGGATATTTCAGTTTTAAGTGGAGGAGAAACTATAATCATCGCTTTAGCACTAAGATTAGCTTTTGCTAAGGAATTCTCCTCACTTGATACACTTATTCTTGATGAACCAACCATTTTCCTTGATGAACGTAGACGAGGAGAACTAGTTTCTGTTCTAGAAAAGAATAGATTAGTCAGTCAAATGTTTGTTGTAACACATGATCCCGATTTCGAAAGAATCGCTGATAAAACTCATTTGGTAAATAAAATAAGAGGAGAAACTTCAATTAACACAATTGAAGTACAAGAACCGGAAGAAAAGGAAAGCGAATTGGTTGAGTTTGAGTTAGCATAAACTAGAGAGAATCAATCATCTTTAATGCAGACATCAAATCATCCTTATCTTTGTCAGTCTCTTTCTTCTCTTTTTCTTCTAACTTTTCGGCAACAGAACTCTCTGAAAGCGATGACTCTGAACTCTTAGGTTGAGGACTTGTTATTTCCTCTTTTGCAGGCTTCTCTTCTACAGTGGCTTTGAAAGTAGGAGGACTTGGTACAGCAGGAATTTTTGTAAAATCGGGGGCTTCAACAGGAGCAATAACAGATGGTTGAGGTGAGCTAGGTTCTGGAGTAGATACTACTGGTTGAAGTGGTTGTTCTTTAGGCGTTTCAATTTGAGTTACTGGAGGAGGGGTTGGTGTTTGAGGGATGGGACTGCTTGTTGGAGTTGTAATATGAGATAGTGCTGAAACTTTCTCCTTGTCTTCAGAATCTTCTACTGTCTTAACCAATCCTTTACTTGAAACATCTGCTAATGCTTCTAATCTATTGATTTTATCTTCCAATTTATGTAAACGTGAATCTGTAACTTGAATATATTCTGCTACTTCTCTCTCGAGTCCCTCAAGAGCTTTAATTATTGCAGATGTGATATTTTCAAGTTGTTTGTAAATCCTTTCTTCTGCGCTCATAGGCTATAATCCACCAAATAGTACTAAACGTCACAAGTGTAATATAACTAGCATTTATGTTTTCACTCGGATATTAATAAACTACTTTTTTATTACTTAAGCATTTGTTAACATAACCATATTTTAAATTGTGCTTATCTGCAAAAGAAAATAGTTTATTCCCTATTTATTTGAGGAATTTCAATTTCTCACTGAATTGGTCAAGTTTCGAGTTATCGATTAGTTGTACTATTGTTTCCCGTGCTTCATTCAAAACTTCTTGAACATCTATAGTTAGAATTTCCCTATTTTTCATTACAAATTGACCATTCACAATTGTTGATGCAACGTTATAGTCACTTGCTGAATAAGCAATAAGCGAATATGGATTGTGAGGTGGCCAAATGTTAGGCGTTTTTATATCAATAATTGCTAAATCTGCTTTCTTATTTATCTCGAGAGACCCTATATCTTGTGCTAAGCCTAATGCCGTAGCACCATTTATAGTAGCCATTTTCAAAGCTTCAGAAGCGGGTAGAAGCTCAGGATTAGTATTTACTCCTTTGTGAATTAAACTTGCTAACCTTAATTCTTGTATCATACTCAGGTTGTTATTACTTGAAGCACCGTCTGTTCCAAGAGCTATAGTTATTTTGTTTTTCTTATAAGCGTTATAATCAAGAATTCCAGATCCTAACTTTAAATTGCTTGTAGGATTATGCGCTACTTTAACATTGTTTTTCGCTAATAGTTGATAATCCTTCTTTTCTAACCAGATGCCATGTGCTACTACTAACTGATTACAAAGAAAATCTAAATCACTAAGGAATTTCGTAGGAGTAACGTTGTGCTTTGATTTTATTTCGTCAAATTCACTTTTGGTTTCTGCAAGATGGATTTGGAGTGGTAGCTGGTGCTCATCAGAGAGATTTTTGGCTGCAAGTAGTATTTCCTTGGAACAAGTATTAGGGGCATGTGGTGAGATAATTGGTGTGCATAATTTTGCTTTTTTACCTATTAGACTAATTAACTTCTTCGTTTCAGTAATTTCTTGTAATCTTTTTTCCTCATCACCAAAATCAAGCATACCGTGCCCTAAAACACCTCGAAAACCAATTTCTTCCAAAGCATCCAAAGTTTTGGGTTCATTAAAATACATATCACAAGCTGATGTTGTACCACCTTGAATCATTTCAATGGCAGCTAGTTGAGTACCAATATAACAATCATTTTCTTGGAGATTAGCTTCAATCGGCCAAATATAGTTGTTTAACCATTTCTTCAAAGGTAAATCATCTGCAATGCCTCTAAAAAGAGTCATAGCAAAATGACCATGCGAATTAACGAAACCTGGAATAATGATGTTGTTTTGTGCATCGATTTCTTCTTTGTAATCAATTTTATTACCATATGTTGTATGAAATTTCTCCATAGATCCAAGATCAACAATTTTAGAGTTTTTAATTAGGATGAATCCTTTATTATAGTAATCCATGTTAGCATTCATTGTTACAACTTGGGCATTTTTGATTAAAATATCGAAATCAGATGTAGTCATGTAAAAACACCATGTGTTCAATAATACTGTATTCTAAATAAATTATTATGCTTTTATTAAAAATAAATCTATTCGGAAGGTTTTCTTGAATCTAAATATGGAATTTTACTTTTGAAGGATAGATATGAAGAAAAATATAAGAGTAAAGCTACAAATCATTAATTAGAAATAAGTTCAACATCTGGTGGATAAAAAAAGTGCTCAAACAAAAAAACAAACTAAAATCTGATATGAACTTGTGGTCAATCTATTTCGTAAACCCCTTGGCAATAAAAGAAACTGAACAATTCAAAAAGAATATCATTAAAGCACTAAAAGAATTTCAACCACTAGATTTCCATTTTGAAGAGTTAACTTCCTTTCTTCTGTTTAATGCAAGTTTTAATACCGATTTGTGTTCTAAAAAGAATCAAGATATTAATGTGGGAACAATTGAAGAGACTGCAAGAAAAATACTAAATGAAATAAGAACCAGAATAGAAGGTCATTTTAACGAATACATTATAACTTTAGTGAATCGATTCTCAAAGAATATCAATAAAAATCGAGAGTTGAAAGAATCAATTAACATTATTAACAATCAACTTGTTTTGAATGAAGAAGAGAAAGCCGAATTTTCAGAAAATGTTTATACGCAAATAGACAATTGGACAAAAAATTACTTTGATATAATAAATAAATCAACAATCTATATTTTAGATCATTTTGGTTGTAAAACATCCCTCGTTGAAATGAGCGATATTAAATTTGAAATTCACTCAGAAAAGAATATCACTCAATTGATTGATGAAATGATACTATTCAATTTTACAAAACAATATGCTCAGAAATCACACCTATTGTTCAATGAATTTAATACAATTCTAAATGATATGAATGAATACCTGATTAAGTGTAAAAACAAGTCAAAGAGTTTTGAAGAAGCATTGAACTTACTGAAAGGGAAGTCATTCGAGACAGTTGATAATATACATGATATAAGAAGACAATTAGCAAGACAAAACAGAGCTGAAGATGCAATTGTTTCAGAAGTAAAAGAAATGGGTGATGCAAGTTTAGAAAAAATAATAGCTGAAAATTCGCAAAAAGAAGAAATTCTTGATATTGTGAATCTAACGGATAAAGCCAATGAAGCTATACAACAATGGTTTGAAAACATAAGAAAAATTGAGCTACTTGAAAATTATGATGAGAATTATACTATTTCAAAGGGACAAGAAAAAAATATTTTACAATTCTTCACTCAGATGGAATTGCTAAGAATTTGGAGCGAGTTCTTTTATGATATATCATATTTTACTATAAGGAAAGGAAAAGTAGTACAAACTCTTGATACTACAGTAAAAACAACAATAGAAACAAAAGCTGTACTTGTAGTGGAAGATGTCTATAAAACATATAGGTTACCAAAATCACGGGTATATGCATTGCGTGGAGTGAGCTTTGAAATAATACCAGGAGAATTTTTAGCAATAATGGGTCCTTCAGGTGCTGGGAAAACAACATTAGTCAATATTTTAACAGGACTAGATTCTCCAGATAAAGGAACCGTATATCTAAACGGAAAAAACATCGCGATTATGGGTGATAATGAGCTAACAGAATTTAGAAGAGATGAAATTGGTTTGGTATTTCAATTCTACCAATTATTCGCTGACTTGACAGCTTTAGAGAATGTCTCTATGCCAGCCGAAATGGCAAAAATACCTGTTGTAGATGCAAGGAAAAAAGCATTAGAAATTTTGAGAGTTGTGGAATTAGAAAAATTTGCAAATCAGTACCCAGACAAACTGTCGGGAGGACAACAACAAAGGGTTGCAATTGCTCGAGCATTAATCAATGATCCAACACTTATAGTGGCAGATCAATTAACAGGAGATTTGGATTCTGTAACTGGGCAACAAATTATCGGTTATCTAAGAAAAATAAACGAGGAAAAAGGAACGACTATTCTGTTGGTAACTCACAATAAACAGGTAGCAACCCAAGCCGATAGAATATTGACAATAGAAGATGGAGAGATATTAGAAGAAATTGATATGTCTAAACTAAGAACTGAAGAGTGAAAAAACCATATATTGTTAGAGCAGAATTACATTAGCTTTAATAATTAGAAGTAAAATATTTATAACAAAGTAACTTATTTTATTCAAAAAAGGAAGGTAAAAAACATGAGCTGCGAAATGTGTGGTACTTTCATTGGACCCGATTTAGTAGAATTGAACGTTGATAATGTAAGGATGCTTCTATGTCGAGAATGTTCTAAATTTGGGACAAAGGCATCAAGTAACTCTCATGGATTGATAGATGATTCTGAGGAATCTGCAGTAACTTTTGTAAAAAGCAATCCTGGAGGAAAGGGCCCTAGTGTTTCTCATGTAAAAGTAAAAACAGGAATTCAACAGCAACCAACAACTAGACGAAAAAGATACCGAGACTCATTAGATTCTGATGAAGTTCTTGTTGAAGACTATGGTACGGTAATAAAAAATGCGCGAAAAGCCAAAGGCCTCTCTTTAGAAGACTTTGCTCAAATGATCAATGAGAAATTATCTCTCATGCAAAAAATAGAGAAAAGTGAATTTAATCCACCACAAAAAATTCTTGTAAAAATTGAAAGAAAATTGGATATAAATTTGCGAGAAGAAGCAAGTGCACCCATTTATACTGGCTCTTCAGTAAAATCCACAACACTCGGTGATGTTGTTAAATTAAAAAAGAAAAAGAGATAATCTTTGAAATATTGAAGGTTCTACAAGGATAGAACCAATAATTTTTTGTCAAATGACTAGATTTAATTAAGAAAATGTCCTATACATATATGAGA
>DAOUWQ010000325.1 GCA_030667035.1 Candidatus Heimdallarchaeota archaeon
TAGAGTTTCTTTGAATTGTAGCACCAATGTGTAATCTTGATGTTTGATTCTCTCGATGGATCCTTCGGTTGCAAAAGCTTCTTGCATAAATGAATTAATAGCAGTTAGAAATCCTCCCACAAGTAAATCGTCAAATTGATTTCCTTGGCCAAAGTTTTGTGAGAACAAAGGTCTCCCTTCTTCAGCTACAATTAATAATAAAACCGGTTCTTCATCCATAAATTTCGGTGTTTCCACGGCTCGCTTTTTCATCATCCTAATAATATTTTCTTCTAAACTTGTATGAGATAATCTTTCAGTAATTGATGGTTTTTTATCTGTGAATTCTTCCCACATTTCTTTCTCTTCAAAGTAAAAATCGTACTCACTCGAAATTTTCATCGCTAAACGTTTCAGTCCTCTTTCTTCTGCTGTTAACTGAGCTTGGTTTAATAATTGTTGAGCATTTGCAATATCAAGTTCAACTAGTGATAATTGCGCTTGTAGGAAATATGTTTCAACTAGAATTGGAAATGATTTTTGTTCTTTTGCAATAGCTAATTGTTTTTCCATCAATTTTTTTAGATCTTGAAGCGCTTCTTCATCCCCTGTTAATTGTAGTTCTGTCAGATAGAGGTCTGACAAGTTAATTAAAGCAACCAAAAATACTTCATAATTTATCACCACTTCATCTAGCACTTGTGAAAGTAGTTCCTCTGCTCTGGCTCTGTTCTTTGCTCTTTTCTTTACTTTCAAAAGTAAAGCTTCACTTACTCGAGCCATCTGATCTATCATTTTATTATCTTCTTGTTCATTGATTGTTTGGAGTTGTGCCAATGATTTTTCCGCTTGTTCTATCTTATCAATATCAATTAGAAGTGGTATTCGAAAGAAGTACACCTCAGCAATTCGTCGCGTATTCCCTGATTCTTTGAAAATCTCCAATCCTTTGTTGAAAAATTCTAATGCTTTTTTTGCTTCACCTTTTTGTTGGAAGACAAGCCCACTATTCACGTATGCTAGAGCCATTGGAATGCTTTTTCCACCGATTTTTTGGTACACTTCTAAGCTCTCTTGGTAATAGCTTAGAGCTTCATCTAGGTCCCCTTTCAATCTTAGAATTTCACCAATATTGCCGAGGAAAATCACTATCCCGTCTATATTTTCGATTTCCCTGTTCATTTCCAAACTTTTTTGGTAATACTCTAATGCTTTATTCAGTTCTCCCTTAGAATGATGCACTATTCCAATACTGCCGAGGTTTTTTGCTAGTATCTGTTTATCTTGTAGTTGTTCGCAAATTTTCAAACTCTGTTCAAAATAATCTAATGCTTGATCCAATTCCCCTTTCATTGCATGATTTATTCCGATACTCCCCAGACTATTTGCTATTGTGTGTTTATCATTTACTTCTTTACAAGCTTCTAAGCACAGTTGAAAATAATTCAGTGCTTGGTCCAGTTCCCCTTTATCTGTGTAGATATTTCCAACATTCATAAGATTCTTCGCGAAATTTCGTTTGTTCCCAATTTCTTCCCAAAGGTTTAAGCTTTTCTGGAAGAAGTCAAGTGCTAAATCCAGTTCGCCTTTCGTGCTGTACATCTGAGCGATATTCGTGAATACTTCTGCTTTCCCGTAGCTGTGATCTATTTTTTCAAAAAGCTTTAAGCTTTTCTCAGCATAGCTAATAGCTTGTGTAAGATTGCCTTTATTTTGAGATAATTGTCCTTTGCAATTCAAAATTATTGCATTATGCTGTATTGTCATAGTATTATTTTTTTCTTCAAGATCAAGTTTCTTTTTCTGCTGTTCAACTTGGTCAATTAATAAAGTGCAAACATCAAATTCCTTTAATTTTAGATTGTTTTTTACTTTTAACAAAATACTACGAATAATTAACAACGTATTTTTAAGATTATGACTCGCTTTCAAAGACTCTTCTGCTAACAAATGACTCTTTTTATAATCTCCCTGTTCATAAAATAAGTTGCTTTTGAGAAGATTGTAAGCGATATTTTCTTCGCCAGTGAAATCCACTTCTTCTAATTCATTCAAGTTCAATAGTGCCAAGTCAATTTTTCCTTCAAATAATAATTGTTCTGCTTTTTGAAGCTTTTCAAATTGACTTCTGAACATCCATTTACCCCCTAAACTATTGAAATAAGAACTTTAATCAATATTTCGAATTAGAAATTGTGTTATCAATTGTAATTGTTATTTGATTTGTTAAAATATTAACATTTTCCTAGTTAATGTTACAAAACTCAATGAAATTGAAAAAAAAGAGTAAGAAAGCACTTACTCTAAAGTAAAACTAAGATTACATAATTCCGCAGGTTTAAGATTGACTTTGTGTATTTTAGGTGTTGTTCCTTTTAAATATGAAATAGCACCTAATAAAATGCCCCAACTGGATAAGCATTTCTTCTAACTATTTTGTTTAGTAAGTAAAGCAATAAATTCAATAGAATAGGCATTTATTCATTATTTGTAAGGTATTACTTTCTTAGTTCAAAAAGAGCAATTGGTGATTTTTAATGGTAGATAAAGAATTTTCTGAAGAAGAAAAAAAACATAAAGAAATGGCTATAGATTTTTTTAATTATACATGGTCTTTGCTAGATAAAGAAAAAAGAACAATTGCAGAAGACGATGAGATGATTCATGCAGCACATGCTTCAAGATTTCACTGGGGAAAAGTTGGCACACCAATTCATTTCGAGCGAGGTGAGTGGCAAATATCGAGAGTATATTCAGTTCTTAATCATCCACAACCTGCACTCTACCATGCCCAAAGGTGCCTTGATATTTGCAAAGAAAATGAAATAGGTGACTTTGATCTTGCATTTGCTTATGAGTCAGTATCTCGTGCCTATGCTGTTGCTAGTAATGAAGTTGAAAAGAAGAAGTTCTTTGAGCTTGCACAAACTGCTGGAGAACAAATCAAGGAAACTGATGATAAAGATTATTTCTTAAGCGAGCTGAAAACCATTTAACTTCTCTTTTTTAGTCAACATCTATTTTTTTAGAAGTAACATTGATAAAGTAGAAAGAACTTAATACCTTCTGTATTTTATCTATTTATTCCAACTATTGAATATCTCAACTATTAGAAATTATATCTATCAGAAATTACAGCTATTATGGAGTTAAACAATAATGCGCAAAGTTGCAATTGTTACAGATGGAAGCTCAGATCTTCCGAAAGAGCTAGTTGACAAATATAAAATTCATATTGCTCCTTTCAAAGTTATTTTTGGTGATAAAGTATATCACATGTTAGGCAATTACGGCGATTTAACGTCAGATGAGTTTTATGATCTATATGATAATGCAAAGGAATTTCCAACTACAGCAGTTCCCTCTCCTCAAGGTTTTAAGGATGCTTTTGAAGCTGCTGCAAAGGACGCAGATGTAGTTATTGGTATATTTATTTCAAGTGAATTATCAGGAACTTATCAAAGCGCGTTGCGAGTAGTTGATATGATTGCTGGTGCA
>DAOUWQ010000017.1 GCA_030667035.1 Candidatus Heimdallarchaeota archaeon
TTCCATGTAATATACAAACTAACTAAAGCAGTAGCTGCTGAAATGACTAATGCTGTCACTGATATACCAAAAGAAATCCAATCATCCAATTCTTTTCACATCCTCAATTCTAAAAAGCGCTATCCAGGCTGAACTACAGGCCTACAGTTAGTTCTTAACAAATTCAGTTTACATTTAAATTAAAAATCTATTTATTAATACTTTTGTAGATAATCTTGCTGTTTTATGTAACACTTGAAAACGAACTTGAAAGATTGGCGGATGTGGGGAGATTTGCTCTCCTTTTAAAATTCAATCTTTTCATTAATTTCTAGACATCTTCAATAGATAATAGCAATTTTTCAAATAGTTTATTTCTTCAAAATCAGTTCTTAACAAAATAATTTAAAGTTTCAACTTAACTTCGATTTATGAAAAAAATTCTAATTTTTAATGGAAGTCCAAGAAGAAAAGGAAATACTGCAGTTCTTATTGAAGAATGCTTGAGAGGTATAAGAGATTCTGGTAGTGATGCTGAAATCTTTGTTCTAAATAATATGAAAATTAATCCCTGTCAATTTTGTGATTGGTGTATAAAAAACAAAATGTTGTCCTGTGTTAAAAAAGATGATATGAATGAATTATATCCAAAATTAATTGAATGTGATGTGATAATTTTTGCTTCACCGATATTTTGGTTCAACTTATCTGCTCAATTGAAATTATTTATCGATCGTTTGTACGCGTTTCATGGAAAAGGATCATTTGCCTTAAAAAATAAGCAAGTGGCATCAATATTTGTTTACGCGGACAATAATGAGGAAACATCTGGAGTTAAAAATGCAATTAAAAACCTAACTGACATTTTCACCTATATGGAAAGTGACATAATTGGTATGATTCATGGAACGGCAGCAAAAATTGGAGATGCTGAAAAAAATAAGCAATTGATGTCTGAAGCATATCAATTAGGTATCACAATAGGAAAATAAATGACTAATTTAAACCAGAAAATTGCCTAGGATAAATTGATTAAAGAATTAGAATTGGCGGATGTGAGGAGATTTGAACTCCCGAACCTCCTGGTCCGGAACCAGGCGCGCTATCCAGGCTGCGCTACACATCCTAGCAGAAAAAAACGTTTTTAGTAATTAATTCTTTTTGCCTTATCGTTAAATTTAAGTACTAATAATATTGGACTGACACCATAAGAATGGATAATTAGGAGAAAATCAAGATATGTCCGAACCAACAATCCCAAAACCAACATCAGAATTCATTCAAGTTGAATGTCCTGATTGTAATAAGGTTCAAAGAGTCTTTAGCCATGCTTCCACTCAAGTTCACTGTCAAGTTTGCAATTGCTTATTAGCAAAACCTGCTGGTGGTAAATGTAAAATACTTGGCAAAGTCGTTGAACCAGAGAAAAAAGCAGTATAATTCTCAAAAACGTATTATTTCATTTTTAATATGAAATACTTCAAAGAATGCTATAAAAAGAAATTAGGTTTATTTTTTCAAGCCTATTCAATTCTTATTTATTTTCTACAGATTTGGTAAATCTACTCTATCTGCTGCATTTTTCATTATCAGTGTTTTTGCATAGATGATTGGCAATCGTACAATATCTTCTTTTTTGAATGGGCCAAATGTTTTCTTTGTTTCACCTTTTGCTGTTGCAGCAACTATTTCAGGTATATCTTCTAAAATTCGTATGATCATTAATTCTACATCTTCTTTTGTTTGCTGCTCTCCAGTGGTTGTTTTTCTCTCTTCTCTTGGTAATTCAATTGCTACTTTCCCGAAAATACTTCTTTGATTATGTTCATCAAATAATCGTTCAAGATTAGAAACCAGATCAATTTCTTCTGCAGCCAAACCATCTTTATTCAAATTGCCATCTAAAATGCTATGAATGATTTTATGTTTTCTAATTTTCGATAAATCACGTAAAATTTTGTTTAAACGTTCAATTCGTTCGCTGATTATCTTGAAGGAAATTGTGTCTTTTTTATCTAATTTTTCTAGATCTTTTACAAGAGTGTTAATTTTCTGTCTTATGGTTGAATAAACTACGCTTTTTACTTCAAGTAAATTATTTGTTTGTCTCTCGCTTTTCCAAAGCAGAACGATTTGATTATATTGTTTATCTCTACTCATTCAATTATCCTCAATGTTGATAGATTACATTTTCTGGTTGTATTTATTCTTTCTCTCCTACGATAAATAGTCATTTTTCTCTTTTACATTTTTTGGCACTTAATTACAAAGCAGTTTCTTGTGCTTTTGTTGGTAGAAAGAAGGAAAGACAGGCTTACAAGCCTTCTTGTCCTCTGAATGTGACAGCTAATTCCTGTGAAAGACTAAAACATCTTAGGTTTCAATTCTTGGTGCAAGATAATAGGTAAGTTTTCCACCTGCAACAATTGGAAATTCCAATTGAATTGGCATACTAGCGGAGAATGCTAACATTACTAATTCACTTGCTTTGATTGCTTTTGTCATTTCAGTTAAATAGCTTAGTGAATACATTGCACTTGATTCTTCTCTTACGTTAAATTCAGCGATAACATCACTATCTTTTTCGATGTAAATTTTGACATCTTTGGTTTCACTGGAAGCAGATAGGGTTAAACCATTTTCATCTGTTACAATTCTAATATGATCCCCGATTATTTCTGCGTCTTTAACTGCTTGTTGTAAAGCATCTGCTGTGAGTTTTATCTTTGATTTGCTATCAATAGCTGGTGCCGGATAATCACTTTCACCTAAATCGAGTAAGCTTATACCAAAGCTTCTAACATTTTGTCCTTTGAATGTCATTACAAGTTTTGCTGTTCCTTCAAGCTCCATTATAAGTTCATCAGAGGGACCTGAGCGCCTCATAATTTGAATCATTTCATCTAAATTAATGCCTAAACGAGTGACTTCTGAACATTCATATTCTTCGAAAGCATTTGCAGGCAGGAAAAAATCGACCATAGCTACTCTACTGTGGTCCATTGCCCGTAGTTCAATTCCTCTTTCTGAAGCGATAAAATTTGCTTCATCAAGCAAGGTGAGTGATTCGATAATATTCTTCCATATTTTTGCATCTGCTAAAACCATTCTAAGTGCCATTTGTTTTTCCTCCGTTCTATATAGTGAACCCTCAATATTATTATTAAACTTACAATTTTTTTCTGTTTACTCTTATTACTATTCTTTCATTTTAGTTAATCTATTAAAAAGTTCTTATCACTGTTTTGTATCTGCACAGACTTTTTTTTATGACAAGAGCTCTTCTACTCATAACTATTTCTTAATTCTAGCATAAAAGTTCATCTCTTTTCCAAAAAACAGTTTTTCATCACTGGTTATTCCACTATTTTCCCATGAACCAGTTTTTCAGTGATTACTTTGTCAATAAAAACAGTAACTATTTCTCCAATTCTCTCTTTAGCATCTTCAACCGCAACCATCGGTCCACCTTCGAGAATATTGGCTATTGCTCCATTTTCCTCTCGATAATTTGGTTCGCTTAGTATCACTCTAATTTTCTTTCCAACTAAATTGGTCTTCTTCCTGAGGTTGACTTCATTGGCAGCATCAGCAATCATTTTACTAATTGGATTTCTTATCGCTGGTTCTGGTGGAGGGAAATCGCCAAAAGCGGACATAGGTAGTGGTCGAAACCGATAGATAGTTACTTTTTCGATGTATGGTTCCAAATCATGAATTAATTTTACCGTTTCTGTAGCAGTTTGTTTTGTCTGACCTGGCAAACTATGAATAAAATAAACATGTGATTTTAAACCATATTTATGAGCGATTTTTACAGCACGGAGCGTTTCTTTAGGCATACTTGATCTCCCTAACTGAATAGCATGAGATTCACTTCCAGTTTCACAACCGATACTAAAAGAAGATCCGGGAAGATATTTTGCTAATATTTTAGCCACTTCCTCTGTAAAGAGGTGAGCCTTAACATTTTCCACCTCTATCCATGCTTTTCCTTGTGCAACACTTTCGAGAGAAGTTATTTGTGATAGAAGTTCTTCAATTAACTTAGTATTTGCTTTTGGAAAATAAGGATTCATCAGCAAATTATCTCCTAACTCGTTATCTCTCCCAAAATCAAGAAAATCAGGTGCGCTGAGTATAATTCTCTTAACGTTATTTTCGAGTAATTCAGCAATTTCATTTACTACTCGATCGGGCGTTCGACTACGAGCTGGACCAAATAAATTAGGAACACTACAAAAACCACAGCCAGGAGGTATTCCTTCAGGACATTTCAATCTATCCTCGAGACTATAACTATCACAATAATCGCATTCTGAGCATTGTCTACCATCAAGCAAAAGAATTTTTGTTCCTTTAAAATTGGAACAACCTCTCACACACTCTACATATACTTTTGCTGAGAAATATTTGGGATAATCAGTTATGCATTTTGTAGATGCTTGATATAATCTAAATTCTTCTCGAGATGAATATTTTCTAAAACCATTAATTTTCGTTTTTCCTTTTGAATAAAAATAACCAATTCCAAGAATTTTCTCCAAAATTTCTTTTGAGGACGATTTTCTTAGAGCATCGTATTCAATTAGTTCTTTGATTGTTTTTTCTCCTTCTCCAATTACAATAATATCTGCTCGAGTTGAGAGCAAAGTAGAATCTAATTCAGAGGAAATTGGTCCACCAACAACTACTCGACCCTTGGCATTTTTCCTCCAAGAAGAGATTACTCTTTTTACAGCTATTTTATCCATTGACATAGCGCTAATGAATATAGAAGAAAACCCTTTTGGAAATCCTTTCTCAAGGACATCTTCAGCGAGAAAAATTTTTGCTTCGACTCCTAACTTCTCAAGAACACCATAAACACTTCTAGAACCTGCACCAATAGCATCTCGAGTGAATCTTCTTTTTCCTTTACCAGAACCTGTAGCATCGACAATAGCGATTTTGTGAAGGGTAGTGTTCATCTTGTTCATCCTAGAAATTAGTATCCAGTTTGCTAATGCATTTACATAGTTTGTTTTGCTATAAAATATTCCGAAATTTAAACGTTCTATTAGATTTAAACAACAATAAACAAAAGAAAGATATTCTAGTAAAGTTACCATTCAACAATAAGAAATAAAAACTAAAAGCACTAAAGCTAAATTTCGAAAAGTGTACAGAAGAACGAATTTTCGAGAAAATATTTTCACAAGAAAGAAAAATAATACTATTTGAATTCAATTGAAGAATAGATTTAAATTCCGAAAGATTTGGTGCTAACAAGAAGACGTAAAGGATTGATTTAAAGAATGAAAGAAAATGGCGAATTTCTTTTACCTGGCGATTACATTTGTGTTGAAGAAGAAGCTCTTCCAGGAGAAGGAACCTATGTTGCTGAAGGTAAAGTATTAACAACAGTCACTGGTACTGTATTTAACGATAAAACAAAACGAACAGTCAGTATTTTTCCAAGGGTAAGAAAACCATTAGTCCCTAAGAAAGGCGATGTTATCATTGGACAAGCTGAAAATGTCAATAAACATATGGTTTCTATGTCTGTCAAATACATTAACGGACAAGATGTTACTCCAACTTACTCAGCAATAATGCATATCTCCCATACAACAAGAACATATCTTGACTCAATGTTTGATGCTCTCAAAGAAGGCGATATTATCAGAGGAAAGATAATGGATGCTCATACACTTCCAATACAATTCACAACAACCTACAATGAACTTGGTGTAATCTACGCACTCTGCAGTAAGTGTGGAGAACGATTAAGATACTTGCGAAGGGGTACACTCAAGTGTGATAATTGTGATAATGTTGAGCCCCGAAAAGTTGCCGAAGATTATGGACGAGCACGATTATAAGTAAGCCATAAAAAAACAATTTATCAAAAGTGAGGAATATTCAAATGGCTCGTTGGACATCAAAAGAAATGGTATTGAATGTTTCCTCTACAAAAGAAGCAATTCTCATATTAGAGGCAATTCAAAAACAAATCAAAAAAGTTGATATTGTTGCTGATTATAATTTTGGAAAGGTAAACATTCGGTTCGAAGGAACAAAAGACCTACTCAAAGAAGCAGTCGAACGTGCAAAATATATTAACCAAACAATAAATGGCATGCTCTATCCTGATGTTGATGGATTCTACGACTATGAGATCACTTATATCTCTAAAGCAATAGGTAAATCTGTTCCAGTAAAGATTCTTCTAAGAATTTTAGAGCTACAAGGGATTGAAAGTAGTCGTGATGAGAATATTCTTTTTTCAAAGATAGAATATAATCCATTGGTTAAATTAATTAATGCAATAGATAATTCCCTCAGCTCTATGCCTTATGAGGTATCTACAAAAAGTTTGAGAGAAGTGCTAACAACAATTGCAGTAGTAAAAAATCTAACCATTGAAAAAGCAATAGCATTGGCACAAAAAGCTAAAACAATAGGTGAAGATGAATATAAGAGGTTAATACTATCGGTTGAACCTTCACAAGCAATTGACAAATGCTTGAAAATCGCAAAATGAAGCAAAAGATTAATAGAAGAAATGAAAAATCGAGCAATTAGTAACAAATTCCCATTATTAATTAGTATATTTTAACAATAAAATGGTGGTCCGAAAAAATGGAAATAAAAATTTTAGAATATGATGAAGAAAAAGAAATTACTCTCGAGATAAAAGGTGTAGGTCATACTTTTACTAACGTTATCAGGGAATTTTTGAGTGATGTAAAAGAAGTAGATTCAGCAGGATATTTTAAGGCACACCCTTTCGTTAACGAAACAAAACTAGTCATCAAAGCTGCACCTAAGAAGAAAATAGACAAAGCAGCAAGAACAGCAGCTAAAGAACTTGGTAAAACCTATGACGAGTTTTACAAATTGTTAGATAAGGCTGTTTAAGTGTAATACTGAATCGATCTCATAATGATAAAGAGGTCTATTCTAGTAATTTTACAAATTCCTTTTTATTTAATATTAATGCATATTATTTAGTATCTCATAGTTGATCCATATGAAAAAAAGCACTCTACCTGACTCTTTGAGAACAAGATTAACACAAGTTATGAGAGATCATAGTTTAGCTAAATTTGGCGATTCTTTAACAAATTTTGTTTATTCGTTAGCAAAGACACAACAATATAAGCAATCATTTGGAGAGAGAGTATTAGATAAATCACTGGCTGAAGCAATAAGAAATGCAAATCTCAGAGCTATAATGCCTTCAAGTATATCAGCTGGAGATTTAGGAGATGGGGCCGAAGCTCTAATTGGTCATGCATATTTGAAAAAAATTATGACTATAGATGATATGGTAGAAATAATAAAAGCAGTTATGCAAACAAAGACATTGGAAGAAGTTTCCTACCGGAGTAATGAACGATTGCTTATGGCTGAAGCATTCGAAAAAGTATTAGTAGAAATTGTTAAACGTATGTCATAAAGAAATTATCTTAACTCGAAAGTTTAGATGCAGAATTTTATGGTGAAGACATTGATTCAACAGTTGAAGAAAGGAGTAAAGATACTGGGAATAGCTTGTTCTTCCTTTAATCGCTTAGAGGATAAATTTGTACCAATTTTTGGGGTGGTATATCGAGGTGCATCACTTTTTGAGGGAGTACTGAAAACTAGAATTGAAGTTGATGGTGAGGACGCAACAGAAAAAATTCGAGCAATGATAGAACAAAGTAATCATAGCGAACAACTCAAATTGATAATGACTCGAGGGATTACTATTGCAGGTTTCAATTATATAGATATTAAAAAACTGTACGAAAAAACAGGATTACCAGTAATATCAGTAGTCGATAGAAAACCAAATTTTGAAAAAATCAGTTCAGCAATAAAAAATGTTACCAATTGGGAAGAACGCTATAAGGTAATTACTAATTCTGGTTTAATAAGAGAAATTCAATCATCAGAAGAAGAGGAACCTGTTTTTATACAATCAATTGGATTCAAAGACGAGGAAATAGCTACTTTTCTGAAACAAGTAACTGTTGTTGGAAGAATACCCGAACCAATTAGAGTTGCAAGGTTAATTGCTACAGCAGAAAAATTCTAAATCTATTTTACTCATAAATAATATCTAACAAGTAAATGATAAAGTAAAAAAGCATATTTTGACTAAAATTAGTCATATTCTCGCCATGTTTTTTTACATTTTGTACAACGATAGAAGCGCGTTGGTGCTTCATCACCACTTCTTGTCTGCACAGTCCAGTATTGTGTTTCTACTACTATCTTACAATCAGGACACCTCATTGGTTTTGTGGGCATAGTGCTAACTTCATCTGGGTTTTCTATTACAACTATTTCCTTTTCATCTGAGTGATCTATCTTGTGTAATAAAATATTATCATCTTTTGTAATGTTCTTTTTACCTGTGCCACACTTTTGGCAGGCCATAACATATTTTCCATCTATTTTTGTTGGATGTAACATCGAACCGCATTCTTCACAAAATTCCATTGCCATGTTTGTAATCGCCTTTATCAATTATTTTTTCAATACTAATTCATCTAAATTAGTTTCTTCTATAACAATTTTACTAAATATCTTAAACAAAATAGATAAAAATAAGAGAAAAGGAAAGATTATTTCTCTGTTTTCTTTCCGAGTTCTTCTTCTTGCATTTTCTTAATTAATGCTATTATTGGGATTGAGATGTTCTTGCATTTTAATGCTGACATATCAAACATATCAGCATCTTTGAGTTTTAATTCTTTTGCGACATCATTAGCACTGTAAACATTAGGCAAGTCCTGTTTGTTTACAACATAAATAATTGGAACTTTTCGCTCAACATTTTTGATGACCGTTTCTTTGAATTCCTCATAATTTTCCTTAATTTTTGGGTCGAGTGGATCAATAATGAAAATTACTCCATCAGCTCTATGTTCTGCAAAAGCTCGTATATCTTTAAAGCGCCATTGCCCAGGAGTTCCGAAGAGATAAAAGATGGTTACCCATTTAATACCTTTATCATTAATATAGTCCTCAGATAAATCAGTGAATTTAATGATTTCTGCACTTTCATCTCCACCTGTAAGGAGAGCGACAACGGTAAAATCAAATGTTTGAGTGGCTGTATTAGATTCTGGGAAAAGGTCTGGGTTTTCTTTTAAAAGTTCATAATCGACATAGAAATATCTTGGAACTTCTCTACCATGAGCTTCAGGATCAAAACATCTAATCATAGTTGTTTTTCCACAGCCAGAATTGCCAGTGATACATACCTTGTACACACCCCGTAATTTTCCACTAAGGTATGGATACGTATTCAATACGTTGTTTGCTGTTAAGATGCGGAGTTTTCTTACTTCAAATTCTATGTCTTCTGTCAACGGATTACACATCCAAATCTATACTGTGACTATATTTTTTTAGCTAGAAAATACTTTCGATAGAGCTATATTTTACTCATTTGATTATTATTAGCATTAGATAGATATCTGTATTGCTATTTTAAACAATTCCTTTAGAGCTATGAAAGCATGTTTATCAATATTAAAGAGCTTCTTGTTTTCGGCAAAACTCTTTGAATCGACAACAGCAACAAGATCATTTTCAATTTCTTGCAAACCAAATAAACGTTTAGCTACGCGAAGCTGTCGGTAATCAAAATACTTGCAATCACAACAATATTTGACGTATTTCTTTTCCTCAATTTCAATTATATGTATCCAGAGCAAATGCTCTCGAGACTCGGATTCTTTCCCTTTCGTTTGTTCCTTGGTAGTAAAATGAACGCGCAAAAGTCCATTGTCAAATTTACGAAAACTTAGTATATCAGTTGGTAATTCAGAATATAATTTATCATATCTAGTTCTATCAAAGAAGCAGTGATCTATTGGAAGAGCCAAATATTCTTTTTTGAGATTTTCAGACAAATGATATACCCTCAATAATAGGTTATCCAATTCAGTCTTATATAGTTATTAGAATCTGTTTAAGTTTTACAAACAAAAATGATATAATCCGTGAACATCAAAGTAAGAATTAACTCAAAGGGAAGGAAAATTATGATCGTAAAATTAACTAATATAAAACTAAAGAATCCGGAACTCAAATATCAAATAATTATTGGACAAGCAAATTTCTCTATATTCACCACTGATAATCTCTTTATGACAATGTTAACTACCGTTCCAGGACTAAAATGTGCAGTAGCAATGAACGAAGCAGTGCCAAGATTAACTCGAGTAACAGCAAATGATCCGGCAATCAAGAAGTTAGCAGCTGAAAATGCATTAGCAATTGGTGCAAGTCATGCATTTGTTATTATGATGGAAAATGCATTTCCAATAAATGTTCTACCACACGTAAAAAATCATCCTGCTGTTTGTACAATATTTGTAGCTTCAGCAAATGAAATTGAAATTATTGTGGGAGAAACAGCTTTGGGTAAGGCAATTTTGGGAGCTGTAGATGGAACAAGTGTAGAGCAAATAGAAACTGATACCCAAAAGAAAGAGAGAAGAGAATTAGCAGAAAAATTTGGCTATAAAATAGAATAAAAATCAATTAAAAA
>DAOUWQ010000251.1 GCA_030667035.1 Candidatus Heimdallarchaeota archaeon
ACGTCGAGAAATCTTGCAAAAGAAAGAAGAAGAAATTACCAAAACTTTCACATCTGCTGAGGTTGAATTAAAGAAATTCACTTCAAAACCAGCTTACGCAAAAGTTCTTGCATCTCTTATTGTAGAAGCAGGATTTGCTATTGGTGGAGGAAATCTCTTAGTCAAAGCTCGAAAAGCAGATAAAGCTAAAATAAAAGAACTCGCAAATTTAGCTAAGGAAATTACCAAGAAAAGTGGTACTAAATCCTCCTTAAAATTAGACACAGGAACAATTGATTCCATTGGTGGAGTAATTGTTCAATTAGATGATGAATCAATTACCATAAATAATACTTTTGAAGCACGTCTAGAACAAAACTACCGTTCTATTAGAACTGATGTTGCAAAATCATTATTTGTTTAACCAAGGTAGAAAAATTCATCCAAAGCTAGCTTGAAGAAATGTTTAAAAGTATCGAAAAGTCGAAAACAAAATAAAGTTTCGAGTAAATATTTGAATATCAATATTAAGTTTCAATAACTAAAGAAGTGTATCCTCATGAACAAAAAGACTGCTTATGTAACTTTTATAATCGCTTGTCTGCTTTCTCTGTCAATGGTTTTCCAACCACAACACATAAACAAAGTATCTGGAGCTAATGGAGATTTAGTTTTCTATGGTCTTATCTCTCCAGATGGAGATATTTATCAAGATGATGATTATCTCTTTGGAGGCACAATTTTAAATAATCGTTCAGATGATACATATAGAATTACTCAAATGAGAGTGGATTTTTACGGTACATTAGATAATGGAACCAAAACAACTACAAGAGTGTCTTCAGAACAATTTGCTGATAATGACCCGCGCTATTGGGTTGCTCCTTTTGAAGCTAAAACATTTTATTTCCAAACAACGATGAATCTTACTATTGGTAGAAGCTATAATCTTACTGTGAATATTCTATTCATTGATGTTGAAAGCGGAGTTGAAACTCCTTTCTCACGACAAATCGGTGAGAATGGAACCATCACAGTGCAATATAAAAGACCACCTTCCCCTGCATATATTTGGGTGGTTCTAACCTTGCTTTCTGTTGGAATTCTAGCTTTTGTTGTTCTAGGAATCGTTGGTTGGGTACGAGATCGCCGAGCCAAGAAGTAAGAGAAAGAATTGAATCACTTGTATTTGCAAGTGATTTTCGTTTTAATTTTATTTGTTTCTTAAATTGCAAGAATTGTGAGTGCAGGAACAACAATATAAAATCGCTTCTCATCTGCTAATTTATAGTTAATAATTGTTCTTGGAAGATGTAATTCTCCCTTTCTCACTGGTTTTAACCTAAATGTTTCAACGACAGTAGTATCGTAATTCAATTGGTCAATTATTCGATGTGGATACATTGAAGATAATTTAAAATCTAGGCCTGGATTAAAAGCAAGATCAACAGACCAAGCTACGCCCTCACCAGTATTTGATATTCTTATTTGAATATAACAATCTTCTTTTGCTTTAATCAAATCACTAACAATATACTCAGCTTCTAAAACCGGTCTAGCCTGTTGTTCAGAGGGCAAAAGTTGTTTCGCTTTTAATGCAGCTAAATGAGGTGGAGAGATGCCTTCAAGAGCATATAGTGCAGATAAATCTTCATGAGAGATAGTATCTGAGAAGGAACGTGTAATACCTTGTTCTTCTAATAATTTACTGAGTTGATCAGGATACAGAGTTTCGGTTTCTATTCGAATATCCAGCTCGCGATATTCTCGTCCTCTATGTTCTTCGTCCATATATACTTGATATCCGTGTATACCAGGTTCTATAGTTGTTATTTTCGTTGGATCGCAGACCAAAGCGATTGCATTTTCAAATAGACTTTGTTGATAACGTTGTGTTCGAATGTCTACACCAGATAAGAAAAAACCAAATGAAGGATGACTATGAAACCAACCAACAATAACTGCATTGATACTTTCTGCTTCCTCGGCAATTTTAGGAATAATGGTATAATCTGACATTTCAACGAAAATAGAGCTTCCACTTGTCATTGGTATAGCTTTGATAACTGTTACAGTATCTTCATCTACTGTACCGACAAGCCACCCAATCACTTCTCTCCATTGCCTATAAGGCCTTTCAGGGTTAGCAAATTCAATAACATATTTGAACATTTGTTGATATGCATCATCTGTTACAATTACCGATTGAATCATTTTTACTCATCTTATTTATTTGGTTAAAAGTTCTTAACACTTTATCTAATTATTAAAAGTACATCTTACCTATAAAGACTCTTGAATTTCAAACGTTCTTTGCAAGTTCTCTTATCCAATCCACAAATGGATCTCTAAATGCATCTATTGTGGGATAGATATTTTCCATTTGTGATTTTGTTTTCGTTTCAGTTTCAAAAGCGATTATTCGTTTTTCGGCAGATAATTCAATATATATTGTTTTCATTGCACGATTTTCTGAGAATGTTTTTGCTAAAGCTATTGCTTCTTTTTGTAAAATGTGTTCTTCATTTGAATGTTTAAGGTCAGTTTTATTTCCACAAATAAGAAGAGGGATATTACCAGTATGTCCCCAAATTATATACCGCCACTTTGTTAAAGATTTGAATGAATTCTTATCTGTAATATCAAAAACAATAATTGCACCCTTAGCATTATTATAATACAGAGAATGTAGGAAAGGAAAGTATCGTTGAGATCTTAAATCATAAATTCTTCCAACAATAGTTTTTTTCTCATCCCCTTTCTTAATTTCAATAGGTATCTCGAGAGAGACTGAATACCCTCGTCCAGTTTCCCCCGAACCTGCTAATGCATTGAGAAGAGTGGTTTTACCTACATTCGAATCTCCCACTAAAACTATCTTTAGATAATCTTCTTCTTCCCTTGGTTTAAATTCGGTTTCATTAACTGGTTCCATGAAGAGCATCCCCAATATTACTAGTGAACCTTATTGTAGAGATATTTCTCTCGCTATTGATATGTACTTTAGATATTACAATTAGTTTATATGGTTCTAACTTTAAAAGTTAATTCCAAATGATATGTAATTTTCATCTATACACTTCTGAATAGTATATCCTATCTTCGCTAACTATTCAAATTATTAATAAGAAAACTAATTTATCTAGTATTAATAATAAGAAAAAACGTTAGATTAAATTAGCTCATCATTTCTTTATTGTGTTTGAGGTACTAAAAATGAATAAGACAAAAAAAATTCCTGTATTGCAGAGAGTAGCAAAAATAAATGAAGAAATTGCTGATGAAAATAGAGCTTTACTTAGAGCAAATAACCTCGTTTGTATTAATATTATGGGGTCGCCTGGTGGAGGAAAAACTACCCTCATTGAAAATACAATTATAAAATTACAAGGGAAAAAGAAAATAGCTGTTATTGAAGGGGATTTAGCAACAACAATTGATGCTGAAAGAATAATGGAATTGGGAGTAGATGTTCTTCAAATTAATACTGGTGGAATGTGTCACTTAGATGCACCTTTAATCAGAAATGCTTTGAAAAAAATGGATCTCACAGATGTTGATATTTTATTCATAGAAAATGTTGGAAATTTAGTTTGTCCTTCCTCACATGATCTTGGTGAAGATTATCGAGTAATTATCGCAAGTGTTCCTGAAGGTCCTCATAAACCAAAGAAATATCCAGTGATTTACAAAGAAGCCGATGCTGTAGTGATTACTAAAGCAGATCTCTTGGAATATTTTCCAGATTTCACTGAGAAAATTCTTTTCGACCATGCAAAAGAAATTCAACCAAATATCCTTACTTTTACTGTAGCATTAAAAAGAAATGAATCAATGGATGAATGGATTAATTGGGTAGAAACAGTAAAACCAAAAATTAGTGATTAACCTAAAGTCCACTTAATAAGAAAATAAGAATAGTGAAAGAGAGATTACCTCTCTTTATTCTCATTCTTCAAAAGCCATTCCCTTAACTATCTCTTCACGAAGTTCATCTTTTATCATCTCGATTACTCGAGTAACGGATTCATCAATTACTTCCTCTTCCATTTTTGCAATGAATTCAGTACTTGAAAGAATTTTATACATTCTTTCCATGGCTTTATCTAACGCAGGAA
>DAOUWQ010000069.1 GCA_030667035.1 Candidatus Heimdallarchaeota archaeon
ATGTGAGAATAGAAGAAGCACCACTGGAAGTTTATAATGCCGATTTAATTATAATGGCGTTGGATAATGATTATGCCAGGTATATGCTAAACTTCGCAGATTTAATGTTAGAAACCCCTTTACCAATTGTCAATGGTGCTATGGGGAGATCATTTTTAGAAGCAGAAGTATACATACCTGGAGAAACTGCTTGTGCAGTTTGTTTATGGAGTGAGGATTACTATCGTTCAATAATGAATCATCAAGTAACGCTAAAGTGTGATGAGTTCTTCATTGACACATTGCCAAAATTTCCAATGATTAGCACATTGACTTCAATTGTTGGTGGGATAATGTCAGTAGAAGCAACTAAGATTCTCATTAGTAGCAACGGAATGGGTAAATACCCAAATATTACAAAAGGTCAAGAACCTAATTTTGGTAAAATGATTAGATATGATCTTAGAAATCATGAATTAACTATTGGGGATATTATGCCTAACCCAAAATGTGTAGATGTAACTTGTAGAGCAAGAAGGAGAAAATGACGCTCCCATCGATAATTTCCCTCAATTAAATATTGGTGGAATATCAAAGATGCAGAGCAGCATCCAACAGTGGTAATATGAAATTATACTGTAAAGAAAAAAAATTGATAAAAGGTGTTAACAAATGAGCGAAGAAATATGGCGAGAAATAATCGTTGATGTAGAACCTAGACAAAAAGAGTTTAGGGTAGCAGTTGAAGAAGAGTCTACCATAGATGAAGTTGTTAAAACATTAGTACAACGATGCGTAGATGAAGGTGTAGACATATCCAAATGGGCCAAAGAAAAAGTAGGGCAACCAAATGTTAGTTTCGTGATAATGCGAAAATCAACAGGTAATACAGCCTTGCCTCCAGCAGCAACTTTTGGTTCATTAGAACCAATACTCGAGACAAATGAACGATTCAAACTTGATGCTTGTGCTCAAGTTGGATAAAAATGTCAAAATGAACACTCAACAACAAAAATTGTAGATAATAATCTTCAGGGGATTATAAGTTAAGTTAATCCCCAAATTATCTTAATGAAATATAAGCAAAGGTGATAAAAATTTCAAGAGCAAATTTCCCTGCAACCGTAGTTAACGCTCGAATAGCTGAATCGATAAATGTCTTCTATGATTCAATGGAAGATTTCTTCAAAAAAGAAGGTTGGAAATGGCACCCGTTTGCAAGAAAAGGAGATAAATGGGTACAAGAAGATTACACGGTAGAAATTACCGGAAAATATCAAGATGGAGCATATAGAGAGATACTGTTTACAACTAGAAGAACTCCAGGTTTGGTTGGCCAGTCGACTAAAAAGGAACAAATGAATATTGGTTACACTCATAAATTCTCGATACATCTGCCAAGAGTATATCCGGCAAATTTATCCCACATTAAAATGAAATCTATATCAAAGCTTTGGCACCCAAGAATATCCATGTCGGGTAGAGGAGATGCTTGTATAACTGTAAATGGTGAAGTAGATAGAATTTTGATAGATTTAATCTTTCATCTTTTAATGGATCCCAAAAGAATACGACCACCAAAACTATATCCAAAAGAGGATTCTGGTATGAATACGTTAGCTATGCGTTGGTTCGAGAAAGATGCAGAAAATATACACAAAGCAATGTTAGTCAATTGGGATACAAAACACGATAAAGCTTCATTGAAAGATGGTGGCGGAATAAAAATAATCGGTGGAGATAATAAAAAACAAGCAAGTAAAGAAAAAAGCGCAATCAGAATTATACCAAAAGAGATTGAGCAACCGAAAGATTCCTCACAAAAGGAAGAAGAAAAGAAGAAAGGAGGCATACGTATAATTTGAAGAAAAAGGAAAGCGGGCAATCAACTGATGATCTCAATGAGTTTGCCTTTGAAATTAGTTCATCAAAAGGCAAAGATGATATAGTTGATGAAATCGAAAGTTTTGATTTGATAGATGAGACTATAGAAGAGAAACCTAAATCGAAAACGATTAAGATTTTGTCCGAACGGGATATTCAATATAAGGAAGCGCCTCCACCAAATTACTATCCAAAATTTAAATGTATTTTACATTATAAGGGTGGGAACTATCAGAAAAGAAAAATGCTCAAAGTAGCCCATCTAGAGGACTAATGAAAGAGAATTTTTTATCTGTTTTTAAAGACTCTATTTTGGATTTAATAGATGATTTCAAAAACTCATCTTTTATTTAGCTTGCCTAACAAACACTGTTGTTACAAATACAGTACTAGTTAATCCAATCTTAGGAGAAAAATTACTTGGCAAAAACTATTGTTCTTGAAGAAAAAGGTCTGTCACATGAAGATGTTTGCAAAATTGTGAAACATAATTATCAATTAACCCTCTCAGAACCTGTAAAGAAAAGAGTGCGATTAGCTAGAAAAGCAATTGAAATATCTGTAGAATCAGGTCAAAAAGTCTATGGAATTACTACTGGTTTTGGCTCTCTAAGGGATATTGTAATCCGGGAGAAAGATGCTGAAAAATTACAGATAAACTTGATCAAGAGCCACTCTGTTGGTGTAGGTGAACCAGCAAAGGACGAACATGTAAAAGCAATGATGGTTTTACGAGTTACTGCGTTAGCTAGAGGAAATTCGGGTTGTAAACTATCAACAATTGAAAATCTAATGGCTATGATAAATGATAATGTATTACCAATAATTCCAAGTAAAGGCTCTGTTGGTGCGAGTGGTGATTTAGCTCAACTTTCACATATGGCATTAACAATGATTGGTCTTGGTAAAAATAATCTAAAATATAAAAATAAAATATACAATGCTAAAGATGGTTTAGAAAAAGCAGGCATACCCATTACCAAACTATCATACAAAGAAGGATTGGCTTTAAATAATGGTGTACAATATTCGGCCGGAATTTCATGTATGGCTATTAAGGACTCATATAATTTATTGGAGAATTCGTTAATAGCTCTTGCATTATCAATGGAAGCTCTAAAAGCAGCAAAACAACAGTTTGATGAGAGAATACATTTAGCTAGAAATCATCCTGGACAAATAGAAATTGCTCGAAAAATAAGAGCATTCTACAAAGGAAGCAAATTAGTGAAAAACTATGGGGATGTCTATACTTGTTATGGAGAATTTTGTGGTTACTACTACGATTCTGAAATGGGTGATCCAAATCGCGGAATTAAAGAATGGACTCTATTTGAGGACTTGCCATTAAATTGGACTTGTCCAAAATGTGGTTTAGGTAAGGAGAAATTCATAAAAACACTCCCAAAATTGCAAGACGATTATTCAATCAGATGCTCCCCGCAAGTTTTAGGTCCAATAAGTGATGCAATGGATAATACTAGAACAATATTATCTCGAGAGATAAATGCTGCAACAGATAATCCGCTGATATTTATCAAGAATGAAGATCCATTAGAATTTGATATTATTTCTGGTGGTAATTTTCATGGGGAACCAATTGCAATAGCTATGGATCATCTGGCTATAGCTATGTCAGAAATGGGTAATATTGCAGAAAGACGATGTGCAAAATTAATTGATGGTTCTAGAAACGAGGGACTGGGTGCATTTTTAATTCATAGAGAAGCATTAGGACTAAACAGCGGTTATATGATGCCACAATATGTCACAGCTGCGCTAGCTTCTGAAAACAAAGTGCTAGCCTCTCCGGCTTCAATAGATTCAATACCCACATCTGCAAATGCAGAAGATCATGTTAGTATGAGTCCAATTGCTGCTAGAAATGTTGTTTCAATAAATGAAAATTTAGTTTATATTATTGCTATAGAAATGATGTTAGCAGCACAAGGGATTGATTTAAGATGCGAAACTCAGAACTTTACTCCCAAGGATGCTCTAGGGGATAAAACTTTCAAAGCTTATCAGTATATCCGAAGTATTGTTCCAACTTTAACTTTCGATAGAATAATTTATACCGATATAGAAAAAATCGCTGAAAAGATAATCGATGGAAGTGTCATAAAAGCAGTTTCATAACTAATATCAAAATTGAATTGCCCAAGCATGCCATAGCCTCTAAATAAAATATCTTCAACAAATTTTATTAATCTGATAATGGTGCAAAAATTAACTAACCAGCTGAGATGGTGTAAATTCAGTTAGAAGCATTCTTTCTGAAGTTCACTGGTAACATTCGGGATTGTGGTTCCTGAGCCGGGAGTTCAACTCTCCCTCTCGGCACCAATTTTCTTTTCTTAACTACTCTCTTCAATCTTGAAAAAACTAGTGTTACTAATTTTTTCTTTTATATTTGTTTTTTATAAAAACTGTTAGTACTATTATTCCAATACTCAGCGTAGCTAATTGCATTGTGAATCCCGATATAAAGCCTGAAGTTGTTACTGTAGGTGCATCCGGATCAATAACCGTTACTGTATCTGTTGCATTTCCTCCGATAATACAGTGACCATAACCTCTAAATTCATCCATATGAGATGCGTTGATAACGAAATAGAGATGATAGTTGTCATCAAGTTGGCTAGTATAAGTTTCATTTCGAATTAATACATCATTTTTCCAAATTACCACATTATCAATGTAATGTATATCAGGATAGGATCTAGGGTGCTCAATATCTATACTTAGTGTTTCCGTAGCAAAATCATATGCCAACCAGAATCTAGCTGGAGCATGTCCAGTAATCATTTTAGCTTGTAATCCTAATACAATAATTACAAATAACAAAATTGGTACTAACTTTCTTTTCTTCAATAAATTCCAAGAACTCATTTTTCCTCAACTTTTAGTCTATATTATATATAGTTTTAAGCTATTAATTCTTTATTCTAAAAAAGAAGATTCAAAATCTAGACAAAAATTGCTTCTTGTGGGCACACTGTGGGGCGACACCACAATCTTATCCCATGCTTTCTAGATAAAGATTTTAAACTTGGGTCAAATACTTTGACAATTATTCACTTTAGGTGGAAAAACATGACCTATACAATCAAAGGTGCTGGACTAACAATTGAAGATGTTGTAAAAGTCGCACGACATAATGAAAAAGTAGAGTTGCATCCGGATGCAATAAAACGCATGCAAGCATGTAGAGATATGGTCGAAGAAAAAATCGAAGCAAATGAAATAATGTACGGAATAACTACGGGAATCGGCGAATTCAGTGAAACTTTTCTTAAAGGTGAAGAAGTCAAGTTATTCCAAAAATATTTGATTTACAATCATGCTGCAGGTATTGGTAAAGCAGCTCCTATTGAGCATGTTCGTGCTGCAATGTTAGGTAGACTTAATGTTCTCGCACATGGAAATTCTGGTAACAGAGTAGTAATTGCTGAAACATATGTTGAAATGTTGAATAAAGGAGTCACTCCAGAAGTTTGTGAAAAGGGTTCTGTTGGTGCTTCTGGTGACTTATGTAACATGTCACAAATAGCTTTACTTCTTATGGATGAAGGAAGAGCTTTCTATAAGGGTGAATTATTGCCTGGAAAAGAAGCCTTGGCTAAAGCAGGAATCAAAGCTCCAGGATTAGAACCTAGAGATGGTTTAGCAGCAATTAATGGCTCTAATTTCCTTACTGCAATGAGCGCTCTTTGGCTTTATGATGCATTAAGATTCATGAAGCAAGCAGAGATTGCTTGTGCAATGACAATTGAAGCATTGATGGGTAATATGAAACCTTACACTCCAAAGCTGCACGAAATTCGCGGCTTCCCTGGTGCAATTAGAACTGCAAAGTCACTTTCAAAACTTTTCAAAGGAGGGGACTTGTATGAAGCCAAACTACAAGTAAAAGTTCAAGATGCTTATTCAATGCGCTCTGCTCCTCAAGTATTAGGTGCTGTTCATGATGCATTGGCTTGGGCTCGTTCACAAGTGGAAATTGAATTAAATGGCGTTGGAGATAATCCTGTCTTCTTCCCAGAAGAAAAATTAACAATCACTGGAGCAAACTTCCAAGGAACTCCTGTTAGTTTACCACTTGATATGGCTGGTGCAGCAATTACTATGGTTTGTGTAATGTCTGAAAGACGTATGAATAGATTAAATCATCCAGCACTTAGTGTAGGCTTACCACCGTTCCTAACAAAAGGAGCAGGATTAATGTCTGGTTTGATGTTAAGTCAATACACTGCAGGTATGCAAATCGTTGAAATGCGAATCTTATCTGCTCCTGCAAGTATCCAATCTATTCCTGCAGCTGCGGATCAAGAGGACTTCGTTTCTATGGGAATGAATACCGCTCTCAAAAACAATCAAATATTGGATAATGCTTACGGCGTTTTAGGCATCGAATTTATGGCAGCCGCACAAGCCTTAGACTTTAGAGAGTACAAATTTGGTGATGGTGTTACCAAAGCCAAAGAAGTTATTCGTAAACATGTCAAATACTTAGACGAGGACAGACCATTGTTTGACGATCACAATGCTATGAAAGCATTGGTCAAATCATGTGAAATCCTTGAAGAAGTAGAAAAAGAAATTGGCAGTTTAGAATAATAGATTTGTATTAAGAATTAGGATATTCCTAATTCCTTTCTTTTATTTCAATTTATATCAATGTTGTTTGATTTTTCTTATCTTATTTTGTATTGATTTCGATGTATCAATGATTTTGCGAATTTTGTTACTAGTTCAGCATGGGTTGAATTATAATCAATTAATCCAATAATCTCATCGTTATTGTTTGAATCAATAACTGCTAATCGATTTACTTTTTCCTTATGCATAATTTGGTCTGCTTCATCAATAGATACTAGTCTATTTACTGAAATTACAGGTTTTATCATGAAATCTTTTGCAGTAGTATCTGGAGAGATGATACCGCCATCTTTTAGAATTAATCTTTGAATATCTCTATCTGTAATTATTCCAACTAGTTTTCCAATTCTTGTTACAAAAACACACCCTCGTTTTGTTTTTAGCAGTATTTTTGTTACTTCAACGAAGTTTGTATTTTCGTCCACTAGTTCAGGTTTAATCATTATCGTTTCTACGGTTGTAGTTCTTAAGAAAG
>DAOUWQ010000227.1 GCA_030667035.1 Candidatus Heimdallarchaeota archaeon
GCCGGAAAAGATGTCGTACCAATTCTTGTTGGAAACAAAAACGATTTAGTAGATTTACGAAGTGTTCCAAGGAAAGATGCAATCGCTTATGCAAAGAAAATAAAGGCATTAGCATACATCGAAACCAGTGCAAATACTGGAGAGAATGTTGACGAATCTTTCACAAAAATAACACAAAAATTGGTTGAAAGAGCCAAGAGATAGAAACCGCAGAAGAGCTTACTGCTCTGATGCACAACTTATTTTTCTTTATTAATTTTAATTAGCCACATTAAATTTAGATTAATCTATGTAAGATTAGAAAATGAATAGAAATATTCAGTGGAAGATATACGCGTGGGAAAAAAGAAAAAGATTAAGCTGTAACTGCCTATGTGGCAGCATCAGCTTGTACGAATCCTGCTCCTTGCTCATAGATGGTATATCCAAGGTCCATAGCTGTTGATTGTAGGTATGATTCTAACCATGCAACACTTTGTGCACCATGGGATTCAAACATCAAAGCATAAACACCTGAGGTTTGAGGACAACTAAAACTAGTGCCACTAATATAGTAATAACCACCATAGTAAGGGAGAATGAGATTTTGACCAACGGCTGCAACATCAACTTTCCCTCGAGAGGAGAAATCAGATAAGAAAACATTGGCAAAATTATCTTCAGGAGTATCAGTCCAAATGCCTGTTAAACCATATGACTCAGTAAGGCCAATATAACCGCAAGCAGCTACAGAAGTAGTATCTGCGAGATTAGCTGGATAGGCTGTAGTATCTGCTCCAGGACCTTCATTGCCGGCAGAGGTGCTAACAACAATACCGTCTGCTTCAGCAGCACTAACTGCATTGTCTAGATTTGCATTTGATTCAGAATAACCTAAGGACATGGAAATAACCATATTATAACTCAAGAGAGCTCCAGATTTAAGACTTCGAGCATAATTAATACATTCTGCCCAGTTATCTAACATCTGTGTTGAGGTTATTCGATTTCTTCCACTTCCACCAATCCAATAGAGGCATCTCAACATAACAATTTTTGTGTCTTCAGCTACACCATTGATCCAATAATCTGTATCGGAATCTAAACGATAACCGATAATTGTTCCAGTACAAGCGGTACCGTGACCTTCGGTATCGGCATCGTAAGCAACATTGTCTATACCAAGTAATTGTGTATAAGAACGACTATACTCGGTTAGTATATTTTCTTCTGGGAAGTAATCACGCCAATTTGCTACTAAACCAGTGTCAATAATTACGACAACAGAACCAGCGCCAGTATAGCTTTGTTTTTCAACATCAATAACATCATTCCACCAAGGCATCATAGGTTGTAGATCTGCCTTATTCCATTCCACCGGTTCGGGAGGAGGAGGGGGAGGTTTCTTTCGAGCATCATTATCAGTAAGCGCAGAATCAATGCTGCCACCTGCAGTTAATGCAATTACACTTGCAGATACCATTAACAAAGTAACTGCAAAAACGAGAGCTTTAGTATTTACTTTCAAAGTTTTACACTCCAAATATATCCTTAAAGTAAAGGAATGGTAGTGGTAAGGAGAAAGTACTATATAAGGATTTTTTAAGAAAAAAGGGTCAATTATTTTAAAAAATCCACAACCCTTTTCGTGGTAAAAGTTACTATTAGGAACTATTGAAAAAGAAACGAGGAACTTTAATTTGCATAGTTTAAAATTTTTTAAGGTAAAGGAGAACTATAATACATGTCAAAAGAAACTAGAAAACCAAAAAATGTAGTAGCAATTTTTTATCAACCAGATGATGAAGCAAGTGTGGTTGGAACTTTAGCTAATCATAGTGAGAAAGGCGATAATGTTTATGTGATATTTTTAACGAGAGGGGAAAATGCATCATCAATATGTTGTACACCAGAAGAAATAATTGAAAAAAGAGCAGGACATGCAAAGAAAATTGAAAAGATTTTAGGAGCGGAATATCGCTTACTTGACTTGCCTGATTCTGGAGTGTTTCCTTCGGTAGAAAATGCCAAAAAATTAGCCGAACATTTCAAGGAAATTAAACCCGATATAATTATTACTTGGTCCCAATCGGATCAAATAGGCTTGGGACACCCAGACCATCGATACACATATACAATTGTAATAGATGCAATCTCATATATGCGCTATAAAGATCAAAAGAGCAAGTTTGAACCTCATAGAACACCTGTAAGTGTTTATACAACCTTTTTCCAATACTCACTGAATTCCGGAGACCCATTTTTTGTAGATGTAAGTGATAAATTGGCGAAAATCAAGTCTGTCTTAGAAGTATACAAAGAAGCATATGGAAATTGGCCGGTCGATAAATATATTGAAGCACAATTGACAATGTTTGGACGAATGGCCGGAGTGCGATATGCAGAAGCTTTTCACAAAGTCCTATGGGGAACAGCGCAACAATATTTATACTAAAAAAATTGCTGGGACCTCCTCAGAGAGGAATATTGTATATGAATGACAATCATGAATCTCCTTTTTTTGCTTTCTTTTCGATAAATAACACTACAAGATACAGCAACACACTAAAAGTATTAACAATTAAAGGAAAAATTGCCAAGCAACAATTTGTAAAGAAAAAAGAAAGCGTTATGTTCCGAGAAACCTATCGATTAGCTGCCATAAGATTTAAAGTTAAGCGAATATTGCTTGTATGTGACTAAGAAAGAGTACAAGTCAAAAAAAGAAAGAAAAAAAAATAAAAGAAACACTTGATGGTGAAAAAAAGAATGACAAAAAAAATAGCTGAAATGGAATATAAACTACAAGAAGTGAAGAAAGGTTACACAGGAAAAACGCTTCATATTAACCTTTCAGACTTAACCATAACAGAAAAAGATTTACCTAAAAAAGTAAGAGAACTTTTCATAGGCGGTAAAGGATTTGACCTTTGGCTGATGTGGAATAGTGTGCCAAAAGATCGCATTGTAAAATGGAATGAACCAGAGAATTCATTGTGTATTTCAGCTGGACCGTTGTCTGGAACACTAGGATATCCGGGAGCAGGAAAGTCAATAGTAACCGCAATATCACCACTAACAGACATAATTATCGATTCAAATGTCGGAGGATTTTTTGGACCTTGGATGAAATTTGCAGGATTTGATGCAATAGAAATTACCGGAAAAGCAAAAGAACCAGTAGTAATCGTTGTTGATGGAGTTTTAAAGAAAATATGGATAGAATCTGCAGGAGATTTACCAACAGAAACACATATCCTCGCAGAAAAATTAACAGAAAAATATTCAATAAAAGATGAAGAAACAGGAAAACACGACAAACTATATGTATCCGTCGTTTCTTCAGGACCAGGCGCAGACAATTCTTATTTTGGATGCTTAAATTTCTCATATTGGGATAATAAAAGAAAACTAAACCATGTAAAACAAGCAGGAAGAGGAGGAACTGGAACAGTATTTAGAAATAAAAATATTGTTGCATTAGTGGCTCACTGTGAACCAATAAAAATGAACTCAAACCAACCTGATAATTTAGATTCAATGAAGGATGCAGGGAGAAAACATTCTGGAGAAATACTAAAACTAGACAAAACACAGAACAGAATGAGAGTAGTAGGAACAGCACATTTACCATCAATTATGAGTGAATTCGACCTTTTGCCAACATACAATTTCAAATATGGAAGAGATGACAGTGGAAAAGATGAAGCACTCTGGGGAACAGCATACGAAAAAATATTCACTAATACAGGGAAAGGATGGGATGGATGCTGGAGAGGATGTGCAATAAATTGTGCACATTGCGTAGAAGATTTTAAACTAGAAACGGGACCATTCAAAGGACAAAAAGTATGTGTGGATGGACCAGAATATGAGACCATAGCAGGATGCGGAAGTAACATGGGAGTATTTGATCCATTACATGTAGTGGAAACGAACTTCTATTGTGACACTTATGGATTAGATACTATAAGCATGGGAACAGGAATGGCATTCGTAATGGAATGCTATGAAGCAGGAATACTAAACAAAGAAAGAACAGATGGACTGGAACTAAAATTCGGCGAATGGGAAAATTCAATGGAAGTACTACATAGACTAGCAAAAGGAGACAAAGGATTCGCTGGACTATATGGAAAAGGCATCAAGAAGATGAAAGCATACTTCAAAGAAAACTACAACCTAACTCCAGAGCAAGAGAAATTCATACAAGACATCGGTATGGAACACAAAGGACTCGAGTATTCTGAATACATTACAAAAGAATCTCTAGCTCAACAAGGTGGTTACGGCTTTACACTAAAAGGACCACAACACGATGAAGCATGGTTAATATTCCTTGACCAAGTGCACAACTATATGCCAACATTCGAAGATAAAGCAAATGCA
>DAOUWQ010000312.1 GCA_030667035.1 Candidatus Heimdallarchaeota archaeon
ATTCAAGAGATATTCATTTCATCAGCTTCCCCTGTATTCGATGGTTATTTGGATTGGTTACAAAATATCTTAAAATTTACTGGAATGTCTCTTGGTGCGATTTTTCTTTTTTTAGCAATCTTCTATTTAGTGATGAATTTACTTTTAGTTATGCTAGCCGAAATGAT
This sequence comes from Candidatus Heimdallarchaeota archaeon, assembly GCA_030667035.1. Taxonomy (GTDB): domain Archaea; phylum Asgardarchaeota; class Heimdallarchaeia; order JABLTI01; family JABLTI01; genus JABLTI01. The sequence goes on from DAOUWQ010000312.1 coordinate 168, forward strand.
TCCAATGATAAAAGGAGTGCTAGTAATTCTAGAGTTTCTATTACTACCCGGAACATTGATGCATTTAGTTTGGCATGTATTCGCTGCTAAAAAAATGAATATACCAAGTGAACATGTAGGCAATATGGGTTATGGTTGGAGTAGATCTGGTATTAGACTGGTGCGAGATTTAGCAAGTTTGCGCGAGGCAATAATATTCTATTATGCTCCAATAATGAATGTTCCAGTGATAATTGGCTGGGTAATGCCTGGAATGTTGCTATTTCAATGGTTGGATTCACTGATAGAAAATACCGTTTTTTATTGGATATGGTTGTATATACTCGTTTCACTTGTAATGTTTGGTCTGCCTGATCTTGCTGATTTAGTAAATCCCTTCCAAATATCAATAATTAAAACACCAGAATTTTTCATTTTTGTGATGTTTTATATAATCATTGCACCTACAACATTGATTTTCTGGGGATGGGGAATAACAGTAATATTTTCACTTCTCTATACTATTAGTACATTTTATGAGGTGAACAATATATCAAAGCATGAAGAAAAGAGACTTATGAAAACATTTGATAAATATTTTGCCACCACTAAAACCATAACAAAAGCTCCTCCGAGAGTACTAACGGATTCAGAATAAAGTTGCCAAGGAAAAGGAGTTTTTCTATTCCTTTTTCTCATGAAGTTTCTGGTATTCATAGAGGCTAATAAGATCCTTTTCCAATCTTTTTATGAGGAGTATCGGTGCAATTCGTTCGGTAGTTAATTCATGTTCAAAAGCTATCATTAAACTTTCAAGTTGCTTTAAGAAATAGCTTGTATATTGTGGAGTAATTTGAAGCTGTGGTTGATCCATAATTAGATGAATAGTTCCTGTGTAAGTCTTATCACAAACTAATTTTGTTACTTCCCAGAAAAGCTGTTCATAAATAATAACTCCACCATCCTTAAGTTGTTCAAGAATAGCTTCAATAAGGGGCTTGATGTTTAGTAACTTTCTAATTTCTTCTAACACTTTTGGGTCTTCAGGAATAAGTTTGAAAAGGCGATAATTGCTCAATTCCATATATTTGCTATAAATTGGGTGTTGAGTTGGAATAGGGTCTACTTTAGTTGTCATTGCAGAACCGATATATTCGCCATCATAGACAAGACTGATTAAATGAATTGGGCTACCAATTTGAAGAAGATTTTTTCGCATAAATAAGTCTACAGGAGCATAAATCTCGTTATTACTCCAAATCTGAACAGAAATATCTTTTGAACTAGGGTCTGTAAGCACAAGTCTCAGATATTTCTTCTTATTTTTGGCAACAAGATCAACTGCATCTTTCAATGTAGCAAAAATACTTACTTCCCTTGGTTCTTGTAATTCTCTGAAGAAGAGAATAGGTTCCTCATTTGACATCAAAATTACTTCCTCCAACTAAAACTCAATCACTTATACAAGTCTTCAATTATTTTTATTCCTTTTAGGCATTTTGCAATAGACATTCCAACTTAGAAAGTAAAATTTTCACCTATTCTAAACAAAGAAAGAAAACAACCAATTATATCAAGTATGAAGTGTGTTCTAAAACCGCACGTAAGCTTTAAATATCACTATAAATCACAAAAAAGCATAAAAAAACTTTTCTTGGTGAGAAGCAAAAAATGTCTCAACAAAACATTCCAGTAATATTACTAAAAGAAGGTACCCAAAGAACTAGGGGTAAAGAAGCACAGAAAAACAATATCAGAGCTGCAATGGCTATGGCCGAGGCTGTTAAATCAACCTTGGGACCAAAAGGCTCAGATAAGATGTTGATCGATAGCCTTGGTGATGTCGTAATCACAAATGATGGCGCAACCATTTTGGATGAAATCGATGTAGAACATCCTGCAGCAAAATTAATGGCACAAGTAGCTAAAACTCAGGATGATCAAGCCGGAGATGGCACAACTACAGCAGTTATTCTTGCAGGCACTCTACTCAAAGATGCAGATGCTTTAATTGAATTAGGTATTCACCCATCAATTATCATTGCCGGTTATAAGAAAGCTGTTGATAAAGCATTAAATGTCCTTGATAAGATTGCAATTGACGTTGATTCAGCAGATAAGAAAACTTTAGCTAAAGTCGCTTCAACTTCACTCAACAGTAAAGTTGTTGCCTATGAAAAAGAACTAATGTCCAAAATCTGTATTGATGCAGTATTGCAAATTACCGAAGATAGAAACGGCAAAAAAATAGCCGATCTTGATTGGTTTAAAGTGGTCCAAAAACCAGGTAAATCTCTGAATGATACTGAATTGATCAAAGGAGTTCTCCTTGATAAGGAAGTAGTTCATCCAGGTATGCCCAAGTCAATTAAACAAGCAAAAATCGCTCTCATTGATGATAACATCGAAATTCAAAAGACTGAATTCAGTGCAGAAATCAAAATTGAAGAGGTAACCCAAATGCAAGCTTTCCTCGATCGTGAACAAAATATGATCGAAGAAATGGTTGGAAAGATTGTCAATTCTGGTGCAAATGTATTAATCTGTCAGAAAGGAATCGATGATTTAGCTCAACATTTCTTAGCAAAGAAAGGCATCCTCGCAGTTCGTAGAGTTAAGAAATCCGATATGGAAAAACTTGCACGAGCAACTAATGGAAAGATAGTCTCTACACTTGATGATCTTTCAAAGAAAGATTTAGGCTCCGCAGGAAAAGTTGAAGCTATGAAAATCGGTGATGACGATAATATCCTAATTTCCGAAGTTAAAGATTCACGTTCTGTAACCATCCTCATTCGTGGTGCAAGCAAATATGTTACCGACGAAGCTGAAAGAGCAATCCATGATGCTCTCTGCGTTGTTAGAGATGTTGTTGAAGACGGTAAGATAGTTATTGGAGGCGGTGCTTCCGAAGTAGAACTTGCAATGCAAATCAGAGCACTTGCTGAAAGTACTGGTGGTCGAGAACAATTAGCAATTGAGAAATTCGCTAATGCTTTAGAAATCATTCCAAAAACACTCTCAGAAAATGCCGGTTTAGATGCTATTGATGTTTTAACTGAAATCCGATCCAAACATACTGGTGATGATGGATTTAAATTCGGTGTTGACATTTTGAAAGGTAAAGTTAGTGATCTTGAAAAAGCAGGTATCATTGAACCTCTCAGAGTAAAATCACAAGCAATACGCTCAGCTTCAGAAGCTGCAGAATTGATTCTCAGAATCGATGATGTAATTGCTGCTAAATCCAAACCTGGTGGAATGCCCGGAGGTATGCCTGGCGGTATGCCCGGTGGAATGCCCCCCGGAATGATGTAATAAACCTCAAATAAATTTTAATGAGACCTCGGGTCTCTTTTTTCATTTTTATTTTTCTACTTTCTTCTAATGAACGTGAGTTTACTGAAATAACAAATTCAGCTCTGCCGAATTATAAGAAAAAGAAAAATTTAGGAACTCAGACTTGACTATA
>DAOUWQ010000280.1 GCA_030667035.1 Candidatus Heimdallarchaeota archaeon
ATCTGCAAGGATTTGGGTCACACTGTTAAATTCACTAACATTGATTACCATAAACCGGTTGAGATGATAAAAGACTTCAAAGCAGTCAGTAACGGTTTCAGTGTAGCCAAAACAATTGGCGTTTTGCGCAAAATTTGGACCAAGAATTACTCAATAGATCTTATTGAAAATCTCATCAATTTTTATCGTGCAGTAGAAGCAGTTGAAGATACAACTGATAAAGTTGCAGCAAAAGTATATGAAAAATTATTTGAATTACGTAAAGTTAGAGAAGTGAAGAAATTCCATAAAAAAATTCCTTCTATCTTCAAAGAAGAAATAGAGGTTGATGAATCAATTATACCATTGAAGGTTGGAGTTATAGGTGAAATCTATGCAGTTTTAGAACCTATGCTTCATTTAGATCTCTACCGTCGTTTGAACAAACTTGGTGTAGCAGCTCGATGTGGTGTGTCCTTAAAGAAATTCTCAGACATTCCAGCAAAAATCAACCCATTCAAAAAGGAATATTACAAAGTTTATAGAAAAGAAGCAAGACCATATATGCAAGAATATATTGGTGGCGACGGACAAGAGAGCATTGGAACAACAATTTTCTTGAAAAAGAAAGGGTGGGATGGGATGGTTCACGTATGGCCGTTTTCATGTATACCAGAACTTAGTGCTCAAAACATTATACCAGCTATCACAAAAGAATATGATATGCCCGTTTTACCAATGATAGTTGATGAACTAACAGGAGAAGCAGGATATCAAACAAGACTTGAAGCCTTTGTAGATATGTTGCATTTAAAGCGAGAAGAGAGACTAGGTGGAAAAGAACCCGAAAAAGTTACTTGGGAGACATTCAATTATGACTAATGATACTGAAATAAATTGTGAAAGTGATTGTATAAAAGTGCAAAAAAGCGATTCAGCAAGTTCTCTTGATAAAGGAGAAGTTTTGAGAGAAACAAATGAAGGAATAATGGCATTAGCACTAGCTAACCAATATTTCCTTGGAGTAGATGTTGGATCTATAAGCACTAATCTTGCAGTAATCAATGGAAATAAGCAACTCGTTGAATCAATTTATATTCGAACAGAAGGAAAACCCATCCAATCAGTACAACGTGGAGTTGCATTGCTAAAAGAGAAGATTGGAGAAGATTTTGTTATTTCGGGTGTAGGAACAACAGGCAGTGCGAGACAATTAACCGGATTAATTGTTGGAGCAGACATAGTTAAGAACGAAATAACAGCCCACTCAGTAGCTTCATTGAATGTGAGAGATGATATCCAGACGATTTTTGAAATCGGTGGGCAAGATTCTAAAATAATTTTAATTCGAAATGGTATTGCTGTCGATTTTGCTATGAATACTGTTTGTGCAGCAGGCACGGGATCATTTTTAGATCAGCAAGCAAATAGACTCGAGATACCAATTGAACAATTTGGTGATTTAGCGCTAAAATCCGATAATGCAGTTAGTATAGCAGGTCGATGCACTGTATTCGCTGAAAGTGATATGATACACAAACAGCAATTAGGACATCCCGTTGAGGATATTATCAGAGGACTTTCAGAAGCACTTGTAAGAAATTACTTGAACAATGTCGGAAAAGGTAAAGAGATTCTAGGACCAATAATGTTTCAGGGTGGAGTTGCCGCTAATATTGGTATTCGTGATGCCTTTCAACGCTCATTGAATCAAGAAGTCATTGTTCCTGAGAACTTTGCCGTCATGGGTGCAATCGGTGCAGCTATTCTTGCATTGAATAAAATGATCAAAAAGTCTTATGAAAGCAAATTCGTCGGGTGGAATATACCAGATTTACAATATGAAACTAAAGGTTTTGAATGTAAAGATTGTTCTAATCTCTGCGAAGTTATTAGAGTAATTCGTGATGGAAAAGCAATTGCTTGCTGGGGCAGCAAGTGTAAAAAATGGGAAGTTTAACTTTCTTATTTTTATCCCTTTTTTTAATTACTTTAATAATTATAAGAAATAATGGGATAGTAAAGGATTAGGATGTTTATATAATTGACAGAAAATTTAACAAAAAAATTCAGAAGAAGAATTATCTTCTTCATCATCTTTCTTATTTTATCAGTAATATTTCTAACAGGAGCTATTATTATGGGATTCGTTGAAGAAGATGCAATTATTCCAAGTATGACGATTTTCTTGAGTGTGCTTTTTATTTGTACACTAGTTCCAACGATAATATTCGGAGTAAGCTTTAATCGTATTAGAAAAACAAAAAAATTAAGCAGTGACTAATATTACAAACCAGCTCTTGGGTTTCAACTGTTGACCAAAAATATGGACAAACAGATCATGGATAAAAGGCTGAGGTTTTTGCAACAGCAAATGCAAGAAATGGAAAGTTTAACTTTCCATACCATTTTACTTTTAAAAAATTCAGAGTAAAACACAAAAACTTGTATTGTGACTATAATTTTAATGATTCAATTAATTGAGCATAGAGTTTTTGTAATTCAGGAGTTGAACTTAGCATCATCTCGAGATAAACATAAAGTGCATGGTAATTTATGTTGCTTTCAAGTAAAGCTTCTTTATTTTCTTCATACCATACTTTAATCTTGTTAGTAATTTCTTCACTTCGATTTGTGTTTGATTGGTCAATTATCTTTTCAATATCTTGTTTTGAAACTGATTTATTGAATTTTGGAATGGCTGTTGTCATGAATTTTAATAATTCTTCATTTCGCCAAATCTGTGAATCTTCTCGAAAGATAAAGACAATTGCAGTATTGCCAAAATAAGCAGTTTTCTTTCGTTTGCCGGTTGTAAGAGAAGCAACTTCTTGAATTAATCCTGCTTCCTCTAACTTCTCGAGATGAAAATAGACATTCGTCAATTTAAATTCTTTATCAATATTGAAGTGTTTTTTTGCGGTAATATTTAACTGATCCATTATCTCTCGAACAGACATTGCATATCTTATCTGTTTACTACCACTGTTAACGGGATATTCTTCTTCAATACCAGTCATTAAAATCTTAGGGATAAGCATTCGAGCCATAGAACCCACCAGAGGGTTTGACTCGGAAAGAACTTTGATAAATGGAATAGTTTTCCAATAATCAAATAAAATGCTTTTATCTTCAGATTCGTTGGGGCTGCTCAATCATAACAATCCTTCTTCAATTACTACTGATAGTATCAAAGAATCTGATTAAAAAAATATTGTGGAGGGATTTACTAACAAAAAGCACAAATAAATCCCTTCAATTAACGTGTTTACTCTTCTTTGTATTCAAATCCACGATCAAGGGCATTGACGATTTGCCAAGTATTATCGTGTTTAGCCAAATGATAGTAGGTATAATGTTTACCCATCGAATCCTGCATAGTCATATGCCACTTTACTGCAACAGAGGCTATAAGATTTTGATGGATATTAATGAAATCAATTTCATCAAAAATAATCTCTATTTGAGCTAATGATGGATTATCCTTTTTCGCTGCAGTTAATTGTTGCATATGTTCACAGAGTTCATCTCTGCTAAAGGAATATAGCTCATTTGAATTTCCAAGTCCAAATCTATGTGCTTTTGGATGCCATAATTTTTGAAAAGTTTCGATTTCCCCAGCGAAAGTTATTTGGAGATTTTCTTTTACAAGCTCAATTATTATTTGCTTATCTTTCTCAAATGATTCTTCTTGATTATTCATTTATCTCACCTAGTATTTTGAATAAAGATATTCAGTCATATATTTAATATTCAGTAGCGAACTGAATAACCTATTTAAATTTTATCAAAACATCAGTAATTAGAGAAGAAAAAGTAAGAATAGGGGTAGTTAGATTTTTCTCGTTATCTATTGTTCAATATCAGTGAAT
>DAOUWQ010000144.1 GCA_030667035.1 Candidatus Heimdallarchaeota archaeon
ATTCAATATTTGCTCTTGTGAATTTCTCTAGCAACTTTTGCGTATATTCTTTTGTAGTGTTGAAATCATCAACATTAGGATGATCTTTCAAAAGTTCCCAACCTTTTACTACATTGAATGACTGTTTACCTAGCATTTCAGCAGAAGCAATAACAACAAAGTTTCGCGCTTCTAGCAGAACCTTTGTCTCATTATGGATATTCCCTCTCATTGGTCCACCATAAGTGAAAAACATACCACACCTTTGATTATCTCCGGAAATTGTTTCAAGCCATTTTTTTGTTACGCTAGGAATTTTTCGACCGTAAATTGGAAATCCAAAAATAATATAATCGAGTTTTGAAAATGGAATCTCTTTTTCTCTATCTGTAAATGAAGTAATATCAAATTCTTTTACAATGATTTCTTTTGCTTCTAATTCATTTTTTATGACAGTAGCAATTGTTCTAGTATTTCCTGTTGCTGAAAAATAGACTAAACCTACAGTTATTGACATAATGAAATAATATGCTTAGCGGTTCTAAAGTTTTTTTACGAAAAGAAATCAGAGAACTGTTTTAATATAATTCTCTGATGTTATTTGTGGATATTAAATCATTCAACCTTATCTAATACTTTCACAAATTTCTTCTTAAAGAATTCAAGATCATCATCTGTTATCGTGAGTGATGGCAATAAACGTAGTAATTCTTTTCCTAAACTAATGCCAATAAGTACACCTTCCTCTAACAGAGCATCTTTTATCTCAAGTATTAATTCCTTACAAGTCTTACCTTCTACTGGTTGAATTTGAATGCCAAATATCATACCATAGGATCTAACTTCTTTGATAAAAGGATACGATAATGATTTGAAGAATGTATTAAATTGCTTAATTTTATCTTGACTTTTTTCGATGATTTGTTCATCTTTGAACACACCTACAACAGAATTTGCTACTGCTGTTCCCAAAGGATCCAATTGATGAGATTGTGCATAATAATAATTCGAATGACTAAGCTTCGATTCTAAAGCTGAACGAGTTGCAATTGCACTAACAGGATAACCATTTCCTAGAGCTTTGCCCATAACAACAATGTCTGGATTTATATCGAAATGTTGATGACCAAATCTTAAACCGGATCGTCCAAATCCTGTTGTTACTTCATTGGCAATAACTAGAACACCTACGTTCTGTAATTGCCGGCATAATTTAGAAATGAATTTATTACACGCTTTATGAATTCCACCAGAAACCATTATTGGTTCAAGAACAAAACACGCTAGTTCTGAGGAGTAATTTTCCATGATATGATCAATCAATGTATCAAAATCATCTAAACAATTACAGTTTGCTGAATCACATTCAGGATAGGGGATTTTCAGTTTTGATGCTTTTGTGGATGTATAAGAGGACTCCTTAGCAACACCAAAAGCTCCTAAATATGAATCCTTAAGAGACAATATCTTTGTTTTATCCCTTACGTTTCGTGCAAATGAAATTGCAAATTCCATTGCTTCACTACCACTATTTAAGAAGGTGATTTTGTCATATTTATTTGGTAGAAAATTTAGCACTTGTTCTGCAGCTTTGAGCGTTGTGGGAGTGTGGAATCTCATACAGCGATGTATTATATCATCCATTTGTTTCTTCATATCTTGAAGAACTTTTGAATGCTTATGCCCCAAATTACATGTCCATGTTCCAGACACACAATCCAAATACTTCTTCCCGTCAGTATCCCAAACCCAAGAATCTTGGGCTTTAGTGATGAGGATTGATTCAAAATCATTTGTCTTAAGAATTAGAGCAGTCATTTTTATCAAATTAATCTCTGCATCATTTTGTTTTTTTAATCTTAGGTCTAAACTTGTTATAATCTAATACGGATATCTTATATTTTCATGGAATAATGTAAGATTGATAAAAATGAAGATGAAAAATGAAACAGCAATTATAACAGGTTCAACAAGCGGGATTGGAAAAGAACTAGCAAGAACTTTTCTTGAAGAAGGATGCAAAGTATCGAATTGCTCGAGAAATGCAGATAAAGTAAAGAAAACAGTTGAAGAATTTAAAGATAAATTCGGAGATTCTGTGATTGGTTTTTCTTGTGATGTTTCTGATACCAAAGCACTAAAAAATGCTGTCCAGAAAACAGTTGAGAAATTTGGTTCCGTTAGAATTCTAATGGCAAATGCAGGGTTAAATCGTAGATATGGACCATTTAACTACTTAACTCCGGAAGAAGTAGCTGAAGATGCAAAAATAATTATTGGTACTAACTTAATCGGAACATTGAATACCATTTCTGCAGTTTTACCAGAAATGATCAAGCAAAAATATGGTCGAATTATTACTCTTTCAGGCGGTGGCGCTGATAGACCACTTGAAAATATGACTCTCTATTCTGCATCAAAAGGAGGAGTAGTTACTTTCTCGAAATGTTTAGCTCTTGAACTCTCTCAAAGAGAAGAGGACATTACTATCAACATCTACCAGCCGGGCATGTTGAAAACGAATTTATCTAAAGATGTGAAAATAGTTTCAGGTTGGAAATCAAACGAAGAAATGGATACTAACATAGAACTAGCGTTTGAGTACATGTCTGGTGATATTCGTAAAAGCTGCTTAACAGTTATCCCCTTTGTTTTACCAGAGAACGACAAAAACGGAGAAAATTTCCGTGGGTTCTCACTTTTCAAACTCATCCGTGGCGCAATGAAAATGAATCGGATGATGAAAAAAGAAGCAAAAAGTAAGAAATAATTAAAACAAGTATATAAGAAAAATAGTGCAACGGGCACACGATTTGAAAGTGACAATTATATCTTCAAAGCAAACAATTTTCTGTATTCAATGAGTTTTCCTGTTTGTTCATCTCGTTCCTCAAGCACAGTTTCTTGCTTAATACTCTTCAATGAGCTCTCTAATGAGACAAGTTTCACAGTTTCACTAATAGGAGCTTTTTGTTTTTGAAGATCGTTCCACATGTTTAATTGTTGTTCAATTTTTTCTTGATCTTCCTTTATCCCTTTCATCAATATTTTTATCTTTGTTTCCTCAGCTATGATTTTAGCTTTCTGTAAGAATTCTATTGCTTTTTTGGCATCTAATTCAATCAATGCAAGTTGCGATTGCAGACGATAAATATTAGCGAGAAGCCATCGTCGATTTTGCTCTTCTGCTTCTACTTCTAAACGAATAGTTTGTTTTTTTACCTCTGCTAATGTGTTTTCATTGGTAGAAATCTGTAGCTCTTTTATACGAATCTCTAAGAGAGTGTATAAAACATCTAGTCGTAAGATAGAAGGCAAGCCCTCCTCAACCAATAGCATTCTTAGCGATTCTGCGGCTTGTACTAAATCACTAATATCACCACTCGCTTTGAGAACCAAAATAGAAGCAAAACGATGTTTACTAGCAATGTAATCATAACCTTTTACTTTGCTTATTTGCTCTAGTCGCTCCAAATATTTCTGTGCTTGAGGAATTTGGTTTAGCTCTAATGAAATTAATATGAGAGAATAAACTGAAAGAGATAAGTTGCCAAGACTATTTATTTCTTCAGCGATTTTCATTGATTTCAAATAGTGTTCTTGAGCTTTCTCGAGTTCGTATTTCAAAAAGTAAACTTCACCAATATTTGCATAGGCGATGTGTCTTATCATTTCTGCATGTTTCAAAGATTCTTGATAACACTCTAATGCTTTATCCAATTGAAACATGGCACGATAGATTGTACCCATATTATTGTAAGAAGAATGTATATTTGTACTTCCGATTTCTTCTGCCAAAACAAAAGCTCTCTTATGTAAATCCAATGCTTGTTCATAATCTCTCCTTTGTTTATATACCAGAGCTAAAAACAGGTAACCATTAGCAATATTGAATTTATTTCCAAGCTCAGTGGCTATCTCAATACCCTTTTCTAAATACTCCTCACTGTTTTTCAGTTCACCAAGCATAAAATAGACTGCCCCAACCATCAATAAGCTAAGAGAAATTACATTCTTATTGCCACTTTCCTCAGCTATGGGCATGATTTCTTTAGCAAGCTCAAAACCAGTTTCATAATTACCAGTTTGAATAAAAATTACTGCTTTGTATAGAAGTGTTTGAGCTTTCCGCTTGGCAATTTTTTTTATTGGGAGATTCGCAGCAGTTGGAATTTCTTCCAAACATTTTTCAGCGATTTCTAAGGCTTCCTTAAACCGACCAAGCCAAAAATAATTTAATATTTTCACTATTAAAGCATCTAGTCGGAGAAAGATATCATCTAAACCTTCGCTTTCTTTTAAGACCAATTCTGCAAGCTGTAAAGATTCTTGAGAATTCCCAAGATTGAATTCTACTTCCCCTTTTTGAATGAGAAAGCTTAATTCTTCTTCTTTACTGATATTCTTCTTCAAACCTTCCTCAATTACAATGAGTACTTCTTTATATTTTCCATGAATAATGAGCCGCTCAACTTCCACAAGCTGTTCTTTTGTACTGGGAGACAAGGATACCACTCTCTGAGATACATTTACACTACTTGAATCTTGCATTTAAAGATTATTAGAAAAAAATGACCGGTGCGGAAGATATGATTTGAACATATGTATCAAATGATTAGAAACCACTTCTTTTTTGTTTCTCCAATAATAGCATTCAATTACAAAGTTGTTACCTTATTATCTGCAATTCTTATAAATTATAATGAAATTAATAGTAAGTGGTTGGTGGAGATTTTGGAACAAATAGTTATAGACTGGCTTTTACAATCGGAACATTTTGTAGAATATAATACAAAAATTGAATTCTTGAAATTAAAGGAAACGAACGAAGAAATTAGGGAAATCAAATCAAGAATCTTGGAAGATCAGAGAATAACAACTATTATTGAGGAATTATTGCATTGGCCTGGGGGAGTTTTGAAACGGCACAATGATGCTAAACATTTAATCCATAAATTATCATTGATTGCTGATATTGGAATGAAAAAAGAAGACTCTAAAATCGGAAAAATAACCGAACGAATACTCAAGAACCAATCATCAGAGGGAGCTTTTGAGATTATTATGAATATACCAACTCATTTCGGTGGTTCAGGAGAGGATGAATCCACCTGGATGTTATGCGATACCCCGACAGTTTTGTATTCATTAATGAAACTAGGTTTGAAAGGAGTTGATAAATTAGAAGTAGCATATGATCATTTAGTCAGTTTGAAGAAAGAGAATGGTTGGCATTGTACTGCTTCAGAGAAATTAGGAAAGTTCAGAGGTCCAGGAAGAAAAGGAGACCCCTGCCCATATGCTAATCTAATTACTTTGAAAGCTTTAATTCAACACC
>DAOUWQ010000363.1 GCA_030667035.1 Candidatus Heimdallarchaeota archaeon
ATATAATGTTATAGAATCACCAACACTAAGTAATAATTCACCTCGTTTTAAAAGAGCTAATTCTGATGGATTATTAGGTAATCTTCCTTCAACCAATGAAGAATTAAAAATTGAGTAAGAATCATCTTCTATAGTAATTAATTTATTGCTATCATGTTCGTTAGCAGAAAAAAGATTCCTAGAAAATAATTGTGCACTAATCGATGCTGTTGAATTAGTAGTTTTTATATTGGGAAAATAATTCTTAACAATAGAAGAAAAATCATCGGTCATATTTTCCATGTAGTTATCTGTGAAAGATACATTACCAAAAAAATAATCGGTGGAAACAGCACTTACAAAACCATCATTTGACCAATTTTCATTTTCTTCAAAATATGTATTATAAAAATTATAACGATAATTATATGCTAATAAACTGAAAGAAGTGATCATAGTAAAAATTATTATTCCCCAAAATAGGGTTAAAATTACTCTTTTTCTACTTGTTTTAATAAAAATTCTAAATAAAGAAACAAGAGACTTTTTACGAGTTTCTAATTCTTTTGTTTCCATCAATACTCCACCAAAGATAATATGAATATATGCTATTCATATATTAAGAATTGTTTTCTCGGATATAAGAATAAAATTCACCAAATTGTCTAAAAAAAGAATGTAAATCCGAATATTCGGAGATTATTTTTCTAACAGTGGAATAACACAGATAAATTTCAAAGTTTCAGAACCAACGGTTTCATAACCATGAGGTTCATCAGGAGGCATGTAAATTACATCATTTGCTTTCACATGTGTTTTCGTTCCATCTTCAGCGATTAAATTACATTCTCCTTGTAAAACGAATATTTCATGTTCTTCCGGATGATTATGCATACCAATATTTGCACCTGCTTCCAGAGTAAACAGCCGCATTGCAAAACGAGGAGCACCTTGCTCCTTATTAATTAGCCATTGTATGGATGTTTTTGTTGATCCATAGCTTGTTACTGCTTCTTTCTTCACTGAATCACTGTTTATTACTAACATCATTTTCCACCTATGCATGATTAATTGTTTGTTTTATTTTCATGTTCTCTTTTTAATTTAGTGGAAAACTAGATTATAAAATATTCTTGTAGTAATTTTACTACTTCGTCGTGTCCATTCTTATAGGCTGCTTGAATTGCTGATTGTGTAAAATCCTCATGCATAGTAGATATTTCAACTTCAATAATGGGATCAGCATCATACTCAAGAAGCAATTTAACAACATCTACAAAACCATCATTTGCAGCAAAATAGAGTGCTGTTCCGTTAACAGTAGTTTTGATGTTTACATCTGCTCCCCTCTTGAGTAGTAGTGTTACAATGGAAGTAAAACCATTCATACAAGCTTCCATAAGTGCCGTCCAACCCAAATTACTAACAGCATTAATATCTGCTCCATTTTCAAGAAGGAAAGCTACAATAGCAAGATGATTTCTTCTTACAGCCCAACGTAAAACTGACATCCCTCGATCTTCCATGATATTGATATTTGCTCCAGATTCGAGTGCTTTTTTAATAGATTCCAGATCACCATTATAGACTGCTTTGAATAATTTACTATCTTTCCTGTTGCATTCATCAGTAGAAGGTTTAATCTGTTCAACTCGTTTCTTTCGAATTAAGTCAGCAATGATTGGATATCTTCCTGACATTGATACTATGCTATTAATATCACTCAATATTCTATCCGGATATAGTCCCCCTTTCTCTAAAAGTAACTTCACTGCTTCTATTTGACCATCTCGAGCAGCTAGATGTAAAGGTGTGAAATCAGCTAATTCCATTTGTGTTGCATCTGCACCCTTCTCTAAAAGATATGAAATAATCTCTAGATGTCCTTTGCTTGCAGCAATATGTAAAGCGGTTCCATCCCATTGACTTGCTTTGTTAACCTTTACCCCGAGTTCAAGTGCTTTCTTAATCCCAGCAAGGTCGCCATTTGTTGCTGCTTCAAAAAGTAAGTCAATAGCTTTTTTCGACATATATTATCAAATAGATTGTTAATTAATAATTTATCTGAAATATGACGTCAATTTTTTTTCTAAAAAGAAGAAATGAAATAATAAAAAAAAAGAAAGAGAAGAAATCTAGGGTTTAACCTAGAATAAGCCTCTTAACCATGCTTCTAATAATGCTAGCAAACCATCTCCACCGTTAATCAATAACATTAACCCGATGAATATAGTTGATGTAAGTGTCATTACAACTAGCAGAGTATTGATGCTAGGTCCTGCAGTGTCCTTAAATGGATCACCAACAGTATCTCCAGTAATGGCTGCTCTGTGTGTTGCGGTACCTTTTCCACCTAGATTGCCATCCTCTATCCATTTTTTCGCATTGTCCCAGGCTCCACCTGCATTGGACATGAATATTGCGAATACAAAACCGGAGAGAATTGCTCCTACAATGAATGCACCTAAAGCAGCTACTCCAAATATTATACCAACTAGTAAGGGCATAGCAACAGAAAGAATGCTTGGAAGGATAAGTTCTCTAAGTGCTCCTTTAGTAGCAATGTTAATGGTTTTATGGAAATCGGGTGGTTCTGTTCCTTCTAAGATTTTAGGATTGGATTCAAACTGATCTCGTATTTCTTCGACCATTACTGTTGCATTTTTCTGAACAGATAATATCAAAAGTGCTGAGAAAAGTACTGGTGCAACAACACCTAGGAATGCTCCAATTAACACATAAATATTCAGAAGATCCATTCCTGTTCCTCCTTCGATTGCAGCAATAATTCCTGCTTCTGTTGCGAAAGAGAATAATAATGCAAATACAGCTAAATTAGCTGCTCCTATTGCAAATCCTTTGGTAATCGCTTTAGCAGTATTTCCCGCAGAATCTAACTTATCTGCAACTCGTATAACGTCATCACCTAGTCCACCTTGTTCAGCAATTGCTCTAGCATTGTCGACAATTGGTCCATAAGCGTCATTAGAAACAACGGTTCCTACTATTGCTAACATTCCAACAGCAGCCATTGCTACACCATAAACACCACCTAACCAATAAGATAGAACCATTGCAACTGAAATTCCAATTGCGGGTGGAACTACACTTAGTAGACCATAGGAAAATCCTGAGAGAATGACAACTGCGTCACCTTCTTGAGCTGCACGTGAAATGTTCTTTGTTGGTGCTTTGTCATCTCGAGTGAAGAAGTCACTTGTCCAACCAATAACGATTCCACTTAGTAAACCAATCACTACTGCGAA
>DAOUWQ010000442.1 GCA_030667035.1 Candidatus Heimdallarchaeota archaeon
AGTAACCTCATCAGAATGAAATCCTGTTCCTAGGAGTGCATCTTTACCTTTGGTATAAGTTAACATATCGGGGGGTCTGTGCGTGTCTGTATTTTGAATGAATTTTACATTTTCTTTTAGACCTACTTTTGCTACATGTCCATTTGTTATTGAATGTGATTTGTTTGTAGTAATTTCAACAAATACCTCATTTTGTTTGCATAGTCTTGCTTCCTCTTTAGAGAGGAGATCCGGATGTGCAAGAATATCAACATTTGCTAATTTTGCTGCATTCATATTTGTTCCAGGTTCAACAGGCTCAGAGATTGTTTCACCATGAACGACAATAACAAATGCACCCATCTCTCGTGCATTAACTGCAACATCTTCGATGGCATTTGCTGGGACATGGGTTAACTCCACTCCTGGTAATGCTAACATTCCCCAGTGTTTAATTGCAAGCTCACAATCTTTCGCCAGTTTAGGTATAATATCTAAATTTGATGCACTTACATGATCCGTTATAGCGTATGCTTCATGACCTAGAACTAAAGCTCGACGTAATTGCTCCATTGGATGAAGTACACCGTCACTGAAAAAAGAATGTGTGTGGAAATCGCATCTACCTATTTTTTCTTTAGAAAGAAAATCTTCTATTGCATTTTTGAATACTTTCATCTACATCGTCTTTTGTTAGTACCAATGTTGCAATAAAATTGTTGTAATGATTCAGAAATCTGCTTCGTATTTTGGAATGTCTTTTGTTCGCCAACAGGCTACAAAATGATTCTTTTCATTTTCTTCTAAGCTTGGTTGATCTATTGAACATTTCTCAATTGCATATTCACATCGAGGATGAAAATGACAACCCGTTGGGTATTTTCTTGGATCAGGTTCTACTCCTGGTATAGGCTTCAGTTTTCCTCGTGGGGCTATGCTGGGTGAAGCGAAAAACAATCCCTGTGTAAATGGATGTCTTGGATTATAGTACATTGCTTCTACATCTCCAATTTCGATAATCTTACCTGCATACATTATCGCTACTTTGTCTGAAAGTTCAGCAATCACTCCAAGATTATGTGCAATAAGAATCATTGTTAGGTTGAATTTTTCTTTCATGTCTGCAAGCAAATTCATAATCATTCGAGCAACTGTGGTGTCTAAATTTGAAACTGGTTCATCAGCAATTAATAGTGTTGGATTATTCATCAATGCGGTAGCTATTTTCACTCTCTGGTTTTCTCCACCACTCATTTGATGTGCATATTTATCTGATGTTTCAGTTGGTTGTGGGAGAGAAACCTTGCCTAATTGACTTACAACTAGAGCTTTAATTTCAGCTTTAACAGGTTCGTCTTCAGCATGAACTTTGTAAGGTTGACCTGTTGTATAAGTCATATCTCGTAATGGATCCATACCTCCGGTAGTATTTTGCATTACTAATCCAATTTCTTTGCCGCGCAAATCATCAAAACTCTCTTCATCCAATTTGAAGAGATTCGTACCCTTGAAAAATACCTCTCCTCCTTCTATTTTACCTGGCCATTTTATTAGTTTTAAAATAGAGAGGGCTAGAAGGGATTTTCCTACTCCTGATGGACCCAATATACCTAGAGTTTCCCCTTTGTATAATTTAAAATTAATACCTTCTAATATTTTCAACACAATTTCATCTTCATCATAGATATACGTTCGAAGATCTTTTACTTCTAGTATTAGCTCTTTTTCTGCTTTTGAATCATCAACCAAAGAAATCCAACCAAAGCTTTTTACCAAGTATCTTTAGTCCATGGTTCATTTAGGAATATCCATTCATCTGGATTGTTTATGAAAGACAAGTAAAAGGGTTGATCGACTATTTTTTCTGGCGATTTCCTGATAACTTTTATTTCTTCAGAATATTGATCATTTTTTATCCAATTGCCATCATTTAACAGAAGATAAGATGCCCCTTGTTTCTCTTTTATTGAGCCATAAATCGAACTGAAGGCCGAGCTAACTAAATTGTTCATAACCAAAGTTTCTGTTTTTGAAGGATTTATTGTGATATGACCATAACCAGGAGGAATCAATATTTGGTCACCTGCTTTTGCTTTTACAATGATGATCTCAATAGTATTGTTTTCAACTGTATCTTTTTGTAAAAGATAAATACCTTCTCCATTCATTAGTTCGTACACTTCAGGAAAGCTAATTCCTTCTTTTGCATCCGGATGAAAATGGCCTGCAGTTTTAACTAATTCTTTTCCCAAAGTTAGCGGGGGAATAACAGTAACATCATATCTAACATTATTTTCTAGATAAATTGTTTTGTCTTGTTTCCGGGTTAAATCACGATACATATAATATAGATCAAAATCATCCTTTTGTTGGTTCACCCAGTTTTGATCGTAAATGACCTCTTTCATATCGAATAATTTTCTTACTGCGAAATTGAGTTCAATATCTCCTGCTTTCCCAAGTTTCTTTGAATTATTATCTAAGAGTAATTCAAAGGGAACGAATTTTGAAAGATTAGTGTTTGACATAATAATCATTTATACAAATAATTTAATTAATATCAGTTTTTTGTATTTTCTTGAATTGAGATTATTAATCTAAAATACAGAGAGGAAAAGTTTATCAATTCTTAATAATAAACTTTATGAGCTAATGTTAAGAAATAGAAAATTTTTAGAATCGTTATAATAGTTATATACTCAAACTTTAAAAAATATAATAGAAATTAAAATATAATTTGA
>DAOUWQ010000078.1 GCA_030667035.1 Candidatus Heimdallarchaeota archaeon
AAACATTTAATCGGTTTTTCAGAAATAAACTTAAAACGGTAGATAAATAGACCAGCTTATGTTAGGCGAACTTTTTGCTATTGGAGCAACCCTCTGCTTTGTCATCTCAAATGCAATTTTTAAGCGAGTGGACACAAAAGTTTCTCCTTCACAAATAAACGCTTTTCGGACTATTATTGGCTTCTTGACATATTTGATAATTGCCCTAATAGTTGGACAATTTGCAACAATCTTTCAATTTCCACCGATTTTATGGCTCTGGTTAGCATTAAGCTTCATCTTTGGTCAAGTCCTAGGAGATACTGCATATTTCAAAGCTCAAGAAATGCTAGGTACAACTTTAGCTCTAGCAATTTCGATGACTTTTCCGATTTTTACTATTATTATCTCATCCATTATGGGGGAAGTTATTCCGGTGTATTTCTACGGAGCAATGAGTATGATAGTTGTTGGTGTGATTGTTATTGGAATTGG
This sequence comes from Candidatus Heimdallarchaeota archaeon, assembly GCA_030667035.1. Classification (GTDB taxonomy): domain Archaea; phylum Asgardarchaeota; class Heimdallarchaeia; order JABLTI01; family JABLTI01; genus JABLTI01. The sequence continues at coordinate 475 of DAOUWQ010000078.1, forward strand.
AAAAAATCGTTCTCTTAATAAAACCAATTTACAAGAAGCTGTTATTGAATCAGAAATACCGTTAGAAAATGAAGGAGTAATTTCAGAAAAAACTGCTGTTCCTGTCGAAAATGATGAAATTGATCAATCAAAAGAAGTGATTGATGTCAATATAGGAATTGTGGATCCTAAGCAGAAGTCGAAAAAATATTTGCTTTTTGCAATTGGTATAGCATTATTTGCTGCGATTTCTTGGTCCGTAGGAATAGTGTTGACTAATAAAGCGATTACCGATGTAGCAATTTTCATCGGTGATGGTCAATATAGCAGTTTATTAGGTAACGTTGTTCGATTTCCTATCGCAGCTAGTATACTATCAGCTATGAGCATCGGTGATAAAAAAACAAAAATCAAAACGTGGGGGAAGTCAACTTGGTTAATGTTATTCATTGGAGCAATCATTGGTACTTCAATAGGTGCCTATTTGTACACCGAAGCAATTTATCTTGTAAATGCTTCTTTTGTTTCAATAGTTGGTTCTTCAAGTCCTCTGTTTGCTATTCCAATAAGTTGGCTTCTCAATCGTGAAAAAGTTAACTTGATGAGTCTTATTGGTGTATTGCTTACGGTCGGTGGAGTAGTTATAATATTTGCTTTTAAGCTAGCTCTTAATTAAGTTAATAAATATGTTTTCGAACTGAATTATTAAGATGAAAAAACAAAGCAACCGTTCGAAAATTTTGAAATTACTCTATCGTGAATCTTCCAGAAGGAGAATTGCAGGCATAAAAAAATCCCTCAATTCTTTTGATGAGGAAATAATCGATTATCTTATTTTATTGTTACAAATTGATGAAAATATAAAAGTGCGTGAAGCAGTTATCAAAACTTTTTCTGCCATGGTTATAACGGTTGACTCTCTAGAACAGAAAATACAGACTGCCTTAGACAGTGCAAAAAGCAATGAACCTGAAAATTCATTACAAAACCTTGCAGAGCAAGCACTAGAGAAAAGAAAAAAGAAGAAAAAGAATAGGAAATAAGCATTAGTTGTTATTCAGCATCTTTTGCTTCTTGTTTAGTAATTGGATCTTTTGAAAAATAATCTGGCTTTATTGTTGATGGTATTCCAATTAGCAAAAATAGACTGAAAAATGTAACTGCAATAATAAACCCAAGAGAATATTGCGTTGTACCATATAATGAATTCAGCTGTTGAGCAAATGGAATTTGTAATAAGGTACCTACTAATCCTAAAATATTTGATAAAACAGTTGAAATACCAAATGCTCTTCGATGCATGTTATAATAACTATGTTTTTTACTCTGGTAGAATAGCAACAAGAATAAGCTAACATAGGTTGATATTAATCCAACAAGGACCATTATATTTGAGTAGATTGGAAAATTATCAAATCTTGCAGATGCACCGTCACTGTAAAATTCACCGTCTTCTTTTAAAATCCAATAGCCAGATAAATGCGTTTTTAAAACATAAAACTTACCATTTTCTTCATAATTACTTACTGTAAATGGTCTTAAGATAATAACACAACCACCCGCAATAAGTAAACCACAAATCAATAATGCTTTAACGTAATCTGAGCTTGTACTTGATTTAGACAATAATTTTCTCCCAGTAGTAATTTGAGTCATATGGTATTTATACCTTTAGATTTTTGGTTCTTAATTTCTAATTGAAGATTAATATTTTCTTAAGAGCAATTGTCTTCGATCTGTTGTACAAAGCAAATTGAAATGCCAATGATATCTTGCAAAATTTTCTTGTCAATAAATTCTAAAGTATCATTTATTGTATGCCATTGCACTGGTCGATGTTTTGTATTTTCATCCAAAATAATTACAAAAGCAGCCTCATAACCTTTTTTGGTGTAGATATTAGCATCCGAAGAACCAATTATTAGTCGACCAATGCGCATTGGAATGATATTTGAATCAAATTGCTTATAACGATTGTATCCTTTTTCTAAATTTGAAATAACTTCTTGACTGTATTTTGCAAGGTGCATAAAGTCAAATTCAACAGCAAGCAACTCTACTCCTGCTCCAACACACTCAAATACCAAAGAAAGAGAATTTTCAAACAATTCAGGGTGATTTTCTACAAAATGGTGTGCACCCTTTTCACCTATTTCTTCAGAACCCATAGAGGCAATAATTAGCTCAACATTTTTCAGCTTGTTTCTACTGAAATGCTTGCCTACTGCAAAAGCAACAGATGTTCCGGAAAGATTATCATTTGCTCCCATAACTACTTTATCCCCAAGGAAAAGGGAAAAGGTTGCAATATAAAGTAAAAATAAAACAAACAAAATTGGATAACAAAACAAGTCTATTTTTGTCCACTGAACAACAGTGAGATCATATAGTACATAGTAATCACTTATTTGTGATTGAAGAATAATTTTAACGATTGGATAGACAAAGGTAAACAAGTTATATACGAGACTCATAATGAGCAAAATTGTGCCAATAGAATCTCCTTTTATTGTTGAGATCCTCATTTGTTTTGCAGAATCTGTATGACCTTCCAATAATATTCTACATTTTACTTCTTCTGATGGTTTGATAATTCCGTACACATTACTTGATGTACCTTTTCTAAAGAGGAAACCTGCCCATCCTTTGAGAAGCATTAATTCAAAAAAGAGTACGAGCAATGACACAAAAACCAAAATGGAAGCTATAATGGAAAATGGATAAGCTAACAGAACAGAGAAAAATGCTAATCCTCCTATTAGAAAAGCTATTCGAATGATTCCTTGCGGGTATAAATTTGGCCTTGTTTCAAATTCTTCGATGCTTGTTTCATCACAAAATTTGCTCAATTCATCCTTTAACAGTAAATTAGCTTTTTTTTCTTCTTGAGATGAAGAATATCTAGGACCAATATCATTACAGATTTTCTCGATTAATGAATATGAATACTCTGCAGATTCACTTACAAAATCCATATTATTTTCCTTTTTCTTTGACATAAAATAACAATATCGAAATTAGTATAAATTTCTATAGTAGGTAATCAAAGTTTATTTAGTCTTTTTTGAAGAATTCATCAATTGTAATTGAAGGTTTTTCGTTTGATAATGCAGGAAATATCTCTTGCCAAGGAACTTCTACTGCCTCGAGATCATTAACATTGAGAACATTCATCACTTTCTTAGGAAAGCTCTTAGCAACTAATATACCACGAACTTTTACTTTTTCTACTTTAGCAAAATATTCAACATAGCGTTTTAATTGCTGTGCATCAGCAGGTGAGGCACTTCGCTTTTTAACTTCAATAACGATGATATTTCCTTCTTTATCTACTCCACGCAAATCTAAAAAACCAAATGGAGTTTCAAATTCTCTAGCGGTAGGTTGAAAGTCTTTATCGATGATTTCCGGATGATCATACAAGTAATTTGAGAGATCACTTTCTGAACCGTAAATGCTCAGGGAAGCTGAATCATGAGCATCATAAATAATTGATTCAAACACTTCTTCAAAGATTATTTCTAACGATTCTTTTGTTTTTGGTCTAAAAGTTTTTACAACTAGTTTTCCTTCATCCATCAGAAAATTGATCTTTCCTGCTCCTCCAAGTTGCCAATTTAGAGGTTTTAATCCTGTTGACCCGTGGAGAATTAAAGTTTCATCTTTTTTGACTATGAAATGACGGTCCCCTAATGGTAAAAATGATTTAATCCTTCCATCGAAAATTGCATAGCAAGAACCAAAAATAACTAGCATCTTTTTACAATAACCGTCAGTTAGATCCTGAACTAGTTTCTCTAAATTGTTTGAGCTACGAGTTATTTTAGTCATTTGTCATCTATTCAATCCTCTAGAATGGGCATTATAAAATTTACCCTCAATCAACACAATTTTTATAATGTTTTAATCAAACAGATTCTCAGAAAAGTATATATTAAAAAATACTTCATTCTCATACGAATGAGATTGCTCAACAGTTATTATTAGTTTGTATTCATATTTGGCGTGAAAACTATGAAAAAGGCTTTCCATTATTCAAAATTTCTATCAATATTAGCATTAGTGATAATTTTAAGTGCTTTCTTACCTCAAATTTCGCAAAGCAAACTCCAGTTTTCAGCTATGAGTCAAACTGAGAAAGGAGCAATTGCAGAACAAGATGAAATTGTTTTACCGATAGAAGTTGATGAGAATATTGTTGATATTAATCTAAGAGCAGATTCAATTAACGCTTCAACAGCTGTTTATGGTGATTCATTACGGATTACAAATGATAAACTGATGACAGATGAATATGATATAGCTTTAGGTCCAAATGGTACAACTCATTGTATTTGGTTTCAACAAATAACCAATCTTGGTTTATCTTTAATGTACTCATATTCAAATGATTCAGTAAATTGGATTGTTCCAGAAGTTATTTTTAGATTATATACTAATGTTGAACTTCCACAATTATTGATTGATCCCGAAGGTGTAATTCATATTGTATTTTGTGCTTCCAGAACTGACCATTTTAGGCTATATTATTTCAGTTCGCCTTCATATAATCTGAATTTCTCTAACGAATTGATATATGATTCACTGCTTCATGAAATTAATCAATTAGCTCTGGTTCTAACCCATAATGATACAGTTAACGTTGTTTGGAAAGCAGAAACAGGTGAGAGTACTTCAGTTCAATGGGATAGCCATATTGGCATAAATAGATTAAATTTAACAACAGGTCTCTGGTTATCCGAACCTTGGATACTTTTCAATGAATCTGATCCAACGTCCATTGCAGTAAGTTCGACCTATGATTCATTAAGAATTTGTTGGGCAAGAGCTACGAATTATATTGCTGATTATTATTTAGTTTATTCACAATATAATGAAACTACAATAGCATGGAATGGTCATACCGAAATAGCTACTTTTGAAGATAAACTTGAAGGAGTATTTCTTTTTCCAAAAATATCTGGTGGAAATTATATTCTTTGGATAGAAAGACCACGCTATTATATTATGTGTTATGGAGAATTACTGCAAAGTGAAACTCTGGTAAATGTTTACAAACAGTTTAATGCAAATAGTACTAATTCCCATTATGCTTCTGTCTTTGAGGATACATTAACAGGTGATGTTCATTTAGTTTATGAACAAATTTTTGGTATAAGCTATTATCTTTTCCAAAGAAAATTATTTGCTTCTAATTCTTCTTGGAGTGCGGGTGTGTTAATATCTGACAATGTTTATTCCAAACGACCCGATTTATTTTATCAAGAAAATAACCCAACCCTATTGGCTACTTTATTCTATTTATCTGATGGCTTGATAATTTCAAGAAATTATTCTAACAGTGAAACTTTTTCTGAGGAATTTATCATCTATTTTGGTGGTCAAAATTTCTATTTCCAATCTGTAGTAGCAGATTCTGACGGAATATTACATATGATTTGTCATCATCAAAATAGAAATTTTGATGATATCTATTATCAAAGAAAATTGCTTAATGAAACATTATGGACCGATGGAGCAAGCATTGTTGATGGTTTATATGATATAACTAATACTAAATTGTTGATAGATGAAAATGATACTCTCTATGGGTTCTATGTTTCTTTAGATATTGTATCTAGTTTAACGGGTCTATTTATGATAGTTAAATACAAAAATCAGAATAATTGGTCATCACCAAAGCTACTATTTACCCCAACAAAATCAATCGATAGTTATGAAGAAAATTCTATTTTCTTTGATGAACAGCTTAATCTACATGCTTTTTGGGTTCAATACAATCATTTTGATGAAATTCACGAAATTGGTTACTCGATGAAACCATTTAATGAAGTAAACTTTACCGATCCAATCAGCTTACCAACTTATCAAGGAGATTCACATAATTATCAATTGAATGCTGTTGCAGAACCGGATGGAACTTTACACTTAGTAAATGTAGAGTTTTCAGAATCATTCCAAGTTACAAGTATACTCTATCGTTCTAAAAATGTAGGTGAAGATTGGACTAGCCCGATTATTGTATTCGCATCATATAATTTAATGTCTCGACCAAAACTTATATCTGACTCAGAAGGAAATCTTGATTTAATTTTAACAGATAGCATAGTTATTTCTTATTGGCATCAGGTATTTGATAGTGATTTTAGATCCTTGTCAAAACCTAAAGGTGGTTCCTGGGTTGATAATGGAATTTTCTTGTTTGAAACAGGAAGTGCAGGTTATTTTGAAGTAATTGACATAGATGATGAACTTTGCATGGTTTACTACGAACTAGACTCAATGATAAATTATTGGCATGCGACCATTCT
>DAOUWQ010000136.1 GCA_030667035.1 Candidatus Heimdallarchaeota archaeon
ACGCTTTTTAAAATCAAAATTCAAGAGAGATAAAAATAATTGAAAAAAAGAAAGCTGAGAGTTAAAAGTAAATCATGTACGATTATAAATAGTAGGTAATTCCCAAATGGGAACTACTTTCTAACTTTTTATTGTTGAATGAGCAATGTGCTATCTAACCTTTGAATACCATGGTCTGCTGAAACATGTGAATTGTGGAAAAGATACTCAAGGTAAAACTTAGGTGACTGATTGAATGTTAATGAAAAATAAGATGAATTTGGCAATTATTGGATTATTTATCCTAATTGGTAGCTTTATGCTCACTAATTTTGTTGCGGCAGACACAACAAGTACTCCCTCTCCCCGATTTGAATCAAGGATGGTCTATGATATACAAAATAATCAAGCTATTCTTTTTGGAGGTGGAAACTCTGACGGAAATTCAATTGAGTTAGAAATGACTTGGCTTTTTTCTAGTCAAAATCAATCATGGATGGGTCTTTCCAGTATAACCTCTCCAGGTTCTAGATGGGCACATAGTATGATCTATAATTCACTCACTGGTAAAATTCTCCTCTTTGGTGGTTTTTCAACGGTGCTTTCTACACGTGTTAATGATATGTGGGAGTTTGATCCTACAACTAATGAATGGACGGAGCTCTATCCTACTGTTTCTCCCTCAGCTCGAAGCGCACATGGTATGTATTTTGATCCAGTGTTCAACGAAATTATTCTGTTTGGTGGTTATCTGAATGGTGATACTCACACTGACGATACTTGGATTTATAACTGTACAGCAAATACTTGGTATCAAATATATCCCCCCACTCATCCATCGATACGCTATGGTCACACATTTGCCTATGATGAATCTCTGCAAGTTGGAGTGTTTTATGCCGGGAGAGATATTAGTTTAAATTCTGATGCATGGTTATTCAATCGTTCTTCCTTCACTTGGACAGTTCAATATTCTTCATCTCCTCGAATCCGATATGGTACAACTATTGTCTATAATCCCATCGATACTAATTTTATCATGTTTGGGGGAGATAATGAACAATCACCTATTCGAGCTTTGGATGATACATGGGTTTTTGATGCCTCTTCGTTTATTTGGACTGAAATCGAAACGACTGCAAGTCCACCACCAAGAAGTGCTCATTCTACAACATTTGATAGATATTTAGGGAAAGTGTTACTATTTGGTGGTTACGGTGAAGATTATACAAAAGTTTATGGTGACTTTTGGAACTATGATCCTACAATTATGGTTTGGAGTCAAGAGTTTTCATCCAACTCTTTGGGTTCACCAACATTGATGTGGATTCTTCTCTTTGGTTTAGTCGGAATTGTTGGAGTAACTCGTTTAAGAAAAGTTCCACTTGTAAGGCAAAATCTTCGAAAGACTAAGTAAAAAAAGACCATTTTCAATCCTTATCCTTTGTTGCTTGGGTAAGGATTGATTCCAATTAAGTTGCATTATCACCGATGATAAATTATTCTTCGATTTCTTCAACGGTTGTTTCAAAAGCAAGTTCTTTAGCTTCTTCTGTTTCCATTGTTTCTAGTTGTCCATGTTTCCTTCCCAGTAAGGACCCCGCTACTAGAATAATTAGTACCCCCACTAGAATTAAGTATAATGAATAAGTTTGTGGTGAGCTTTTCAAATAGATAGCATAATACAAGATAATTGGTGCTATCTGTTGGGGTATTTGACCTATAGGATAGATTTTACTTGCATCACCATGCTTGAATGCATCTTGAACGTGACCAATTCCTACTATATTGATCACTGCGATTATTGGAATAGAAACTATGAATAAGATAATGTTTAGAACAGTAAAATTTCCATTGATAAATTCTCGAAATAGAAATATGAATGGTTGCATCCAAGCATTTGCTAATGCAAAGGGAAAACTTGAACCTAAAGCTAGAAAAACTGTTTTACCTCTTTCTAACCTTTTCCCTAATTGTCTACTTACAACCCAGAGAATGAAAAACACAACCGAATAAATTGCTAATCGTATTACAAAGTTGATATCTGCCAAATTGGTCATATCTGCATCAGTAATTTCCAAAGCACTTAGGCCTATTAGGATAATTCCAACAATCATCAAGAAAATGCCAATATATTCTGCTCGTTTTAGTTTTTCATCCAGAAGCTTAACTGCGCCTATAGTTAGCACAATCATTCCTGCTGCCATTAATCCAGGGATTAAGGCTCCACCAATAAACAATTGGGCTAACGAAATTAATACCCCACTCGCACCTATTATTAGTATTAGGCCTACCACCCAGTAAGGACTTTTGAATAATTTCTTGTAGAAACCTTCTTTTCTTTCTTCTCTCGGTATTTTGTTGATAGCAAATTTTTGAAGAAGTGCACCGGAGTTATTTGCAATTCCTCCTGCAAGTGCAAGTATTATTCCTAGGATGAGATTGTTTGCCAATATGTTCTTCTCTTTGTTATTCCTGCAATCAGAATTCTTTAGAAAATAAAAGAATTATGTCAAAAAAAAGTGAACCGGTATGATTTAAACAAGTGATTCAATTCTAATATTTAATATAAGAAAAAGTATACTATTTGGAATGACGTTTAGCTAAAGTAGAAAGGTTGGGTGAAGAGAATTAGTTCTAAGAATGTAAGCTGGCGGAAAGATGCTATTACAATTGGTGCATTCATAATAATTGGTGTGGGAATTATTCTAAGTTTTAATCAAATACTTTGTTTAACACTTAACACAAATTCTCCTCTCGTAGTAGTTATTTCTGGTTCAATGGAACCAACGTATTATGGTTCTACAAGACTTGATTTAGGGGGTGAATATGGAGACATTCGAAAAGACATGTTGATAGTAAGAGGTGTTGAACCTTCAGAAATAAAAGTAGGTGATGTAATAATCTTCAATTATATCAATCAGACAGAAGAGAATATTCCAATAGTCCATAGAGTAACGAGAGTATATCAGGATAATGAAACGGGAGATTATTGGTTTTCTACAAAAGGAGACAACCCGAATACTAATAATGGTTTTGTAATCCCACCGAATCATCCGCTAATTGATGAATTAAACATCCATGAAAGCAGGCTTGTGGGTAAAATTGTTGGAAGAATACCATATCTAGGAGGAATTTTTTATTATTTCCAAGGAGAAGTAGGGCGCTACATACTCATTGTTGGTGCAGTAGTTATTTTTCTAATGGTAACAACATTCAGTTTACTCAAACGTAAAGAGGAAAAGGACGCAGAAGAGCTTGAGGATAAAGAAAAGAAGTTTCGTGATTTCTTTAAGAACACCTACAAAAAACTAAGCAAACAAAAGCATTTTGTAATTCCGGGATTCATTCTCTTCATCATTATCCTAGTTCCAATTATTGATACAGTAGATGCAAGTTGGGGGAGCAGCTTTGGAATCGTTGATCTAAAGTACAGAGAAGCTTATGCAGACAGTTACTTATTACCAGGAGAAATGAACACCACTTCAATTATAACACATGTAACAATTAGCAATCCAGGGTACTGGCATCAAGAATTCAGAAACTTCAATCTGCAAATAAAGGATAATACAAGTCAAATCATTGGAGAAGCAGTTTGGACTGCTATTTATAATTTTGAAGGACAAAAAACAGTTAGTATTTGTGTTTGGGTGCCATCTAGCTTACTGATCAAGGGATCAGAATATACTATAACAGCAATAGCATACCTCAGTACGAAATTAGGAAGAACGTGGACTGATGTTCTGACGGAGACGTTTATTTTCTGAGAAAAAAATGAATTAGTAAAAACATCGCAATAGGAAACAAGAAGCAAAATGGCAAGCTTAAATGAAGAATATAAATCTCTATTTAGTTTTTTGTTGAATAAATCTGAATATGAAGTTCTTGTGAAATTTATAGAAGAAATGGGATTACAAAGATCTTTTCAGAAATATATTTCTAGCATACCAAAAGACAAAACAAATGATACGGCATATGAACACTTGACAGTCTATTCAATTGAAGTTGATGTTAGGAAGAAATCAGTTAAAGGAATTGAGATAATTTATATTGATCCATATATTGAAACGGATTTTTATTTTTTGCAAGAAGCTTTTTCATTTCAAATTCAATTCGCATTCTATTATATATGGAAAGAGCAAATGAATTTCAATAACCTTGCTGGTAATGATCCTTTTAGTATGGAGGATTCGATGGAGAAAATTGACAAGATATCATTTGAATTTACTGAGGAAGATCTTGATGATATTCTTGCAGTGCAACCTGAAGTTGAAAGCATCCACGTCTGTTTGGGATTCACAGTAGGAAATTATATGCTTAATATTCCTTATCCAGATAATCTTGAAGATTATAGTAAAGAGGAGCTAAATATACTAAATGATTATGCATATGAATTACTCGAAAATTGGATGATTCGGTTGATTAAACCTGTCATACCAGAACTTCCATCAATAGAAAAAATAATGCTTTCAGGATTATCTGATTTAGTAGTGCAACAATTATTCAATTTTCCTGACTTCATTCAGAAACATCAGACCCTAAAATATCTTGAATTAAGTTCGATTGTACCACTTGATTTTGAAAAAATAACTCAATACAATCTTAAGAATCTGGAGGTACTAGTTCTAAACACTTGTCATTTTGCATCAATAACAGAAACACTCTTCCAAAAATTAACAAGTCTTAAGAAACTCGAATTTACGGAAAATGCTCTGGGTGGTTCAACACTAAATGAATTACCACTTGGTATGTTATATAATTTGTACAATTTGGAATACTTGGATATAAGTGGAAATCATCTAATGACAATACCAGAAGGGTTTTTCAGAGATAATAAGAAATTGAGGGAACTTGTTTTCGAAAGGAATAAAATGAATGAGGAAGATTTAGTAGTTCATCTGAATGGTCTTCCAGTGTTTGAAAAATATGATCTAAAAGACTAATAATACAAGTGATAAGTAAGAATTCTTGATAAAAAATAAAAATTGGTGGACCTAACGCAATTTGAATATGAAATAGGGGGATTAAATTAAATCTTAAAATAAAAAAAAATAGGTTGAAATATAAAATGAATTATAATTCAACTAGGAATAATTCGTAGATATTGGAATTCTAGTATCTACTTGGTTTGCGCTTTTGGTAGCAGTCGCGACAGTAAACAGGGCGTTCACCATCAGGTTTGAAGGGTACTTCAGTCTCAATTCCACATTCGGCACAAGTAACTTTGTGCATTTCTCTTGGTTCGCGGTTATATCCGTTAATCATTTTTTTTTCACTTGTTATTTTGTTATACATTAAATATTCCAAAGAAATTAAAAGATAAGATTTGAGAATTCAAACTTAAAAGTTAACTAATTACCAAAAATTTATTCATTCCTAACTCAATGTTTCATTAAATGTATACAATAGAAAAACTTTATCCATCCTTTATAAAACTATAGCTAATATAGCTTTACCAATAATAATTGGAAAATAAC
>DAOUWQ010000177.1 GCA_030667035.1 Candidatus Heimdallarchaeota archaeon
GACTCAACTCAATACAACTGAACTATCTATTTCAAGTATGTATCTATCTTATTATAATTCTACAGATGATAGTTATTATTGTATAGCAAATATTCCATCTCTTATTAATGATAGAATTCAAACTATCAACAGCACAGGTTTGCTTGATGATGGGTATTACTATATTACTCATAAATTAGATGAAGTAGAACGAAGAGATTTTCTTTCTAGGATACATATCTCTATCGAACGCAAGATAATCTGTAATAATGTTGGTCAACCACTATTGATTATTTCATTTGAATTTTGTATGACTATGTCATAGAATATTAGAATTAGAAAAATCTAGAAGATTGCTCTGAAGCAATCTTTTTTTCAACTATATTTTAATCACTATTTTCTTCAGTATTATACTATCCAAAAATCTCCAGAAATGCCAACGCAAAAGGAGACCCAGCAATATCTCCTCAAGTAATCAACAGCAACTAAAAAAGAGAACAATATTATACATCACAAAGGATACACTAAAAAAGTGTATTATATTGTATTCTAGCAGATGATTACTATGCCAATTTTCAATGTTGCTAAGAATATTGATTTGCTCAAAGATATTGACCCAAACAAGCGAAGAGCAGCAGTTGAAGCGCTTGGTAGAAATATGATAAAAGCAGCTGTTCCTCTTTTATTAGACCTCCATAAGGAGGAAAAAGTTGTTGAGGTAAGAAGAGCGGTTGTTATGTCACTTTCACTTTTAGGAGGAAAAGGTATTCTTCCAACATTGCTTGAAACAATAAAGACTGACCCCGATCTTGAAACAAGGAGAAATGCTGCGGGTGGATTGCGATTCTTAGGTGGTCAAATAAAATCTGAAGAGATTCTACCCTTATTATTGAGAGAAGAAGATGAAGATATTCGTAATGTTCTTGTGGGAACAATTAGCTATTTGAGAGAAGAAACCATTGTACCAAAACTTTTGGATTTGTATACCAAAGAATCAACCAAAGAGCTTCAGGCTTGCTTACTAGAGATCATCGGTTCGTTTGATGCACCCGAAATAAAAGATTTACTTGTAAAATGCCTTGAACCAGATATTGATGATAAACAAAGGCTTATCGCTACAATGGCAATGGGCAAAAGTGATGATGTAAGTTTTATTCCGCTTCTATATAATGTGTATAAAAATGATTCAAACGAGGAGATTAGAGATTCTGCGTATCGAACTCTAGATGAATTGTCAATTGCTCTTCACTATCATTCCATTGACCAAATGGTTTTAGACTACATTGAGAAAGAGAAGAAGAAAAAAAAGTAAGCGAAAGCTAAATAGTTAAGCATTGGTAACTATTTTTATCGTAACATGTAATCTAAGATGCTTAGACTAGTAGCTTTGGCTGAAAAACTCAAGGTGGAACAAATATTTGGCAATTTTTGATGAATGTAAAGAAGCAATTATTCAAGGAGATATCGATAGAGCAAGAGAATTAGCTAACCAAGCTTTAGCTGATAAATTGGATCTAAATATGGTTATTGATGCTTTTTCTGAAGCAATTCGCCATGTTGGTGACTTATTTGATGAGGGAGAATATTTCTTACCTGAATTGATGCGGAGTGCTGAAGCGATGAAAGCAGCAATGGCAGTTTTAACTCCTCATTTAACTACAGGTGAAATAGAAACGAGATCTTTGGGGAAGGTTGTAATAGGTACAATTGAAGGTGATATTCATGATATTGGTAAAACCTTAGTTGCTTCTATGCTTGCTGCTGAGGGTTTTGAAGTATATGATTTGGGTGCAGATGTTCCTGTTGCTACTTTTATTGAGAAAGCATTAGAAGTTGATGCTCAGTTAATATGCATCTCTGCTTTGCTAACTACCACAATGGTTGGTCAAAAGAAACTCATAGAGCAATTAGTAAAGCAAAATATCCGCGACCGTTTTAAGGTTCTTCTTGGTGGAGCACCTGTATCGAAGAATTGGGTTGCTGAAATAGGCGCAGATGGTACCGCAGAAAATGCCATAAGTGCTGTTAAACTTGCTAAAGAATTAATGGTTCATTAAGGCGGGATCTTGCTGACTACTAAGAAATCAATACTTGATCTCATCAAGGAACAGGTTGTTTTATTAGATGGTGCAATGGGTTCAGAGCTTATTGCTGCCGGATTACCTGCTGGAGCTCCTTCTGAAAGTTGGAATGTTACAGCCCCAGAAAAAGTTAAACAAATTCATAAGAACTACTTTGATGCAGGTTCAAACGCAGTTTTTACCAATACCTTTGGTGGAACTAGAGTAAAACTTGAAACACAACACCATGGAGATAAAGTAGAGGAATATAACGCTAAAGCAGTTGAAATAGTTCGTAGTGTTTGTCCTGATGATTGTTTTGTTGGAGGAGATATAGGTCCAACAGGCAAATTTCTTCCACCTGTAGGAAAAGCCACAATTGATGATTTCTCGGAGAATTTCTTAGAACAAGCAAAAATATTAGCTGAAAATGGTGTTGATTTCTTTTTCATTGAAACAATGATGGATATCAAAGAAGCCGAAGCTGCTGTTCTTGCTGCTCACAAAGTAGCTAACATACCTATCTTTGCTTCGATTACCTATCAAAAAACTAAACGTGGTTATTTCACTGTGATGGGCAACTCAATAGATCAATGTGCTACTATTCTCGAAAAAGCCGGTGCAGACGTTATTGGTGCAAATTGCACCATTGGCAGTGATGATATGATTGAATTGATTATTCAATTACGAGATGCCACGAAACTACCTATAAGTGCTAAACCAAATGCTGGAATGCCAGAATTAAGGAAGGGAGAAACTGTCTATCCAACTATCCCAGATGATTTTGCTCAAGACATTGCCCAAATCGTAAATGCCAAAGCAAATGTTGTTGGTGGGTGTTGTGGAACTGATCCTCGGTATATTAGAAAAATTGCTGAATTATTGAAGGGAAAATGATTTGAGAATTTTAGAGCAAATTGGAATATCACTAGATAATCAAGAGATACTACAATTATTACGAAGTAAAAATTCATCTGCACAAAAAGGTAAAGCCTCTAAGGAGCCTTCCCCTCAGTTATTAGATGACATTGAATCTTTGAAAAAGGAAGCTCTAGAATTAATTGAAACTAAAGCAATTTATGAAGTATTTACTAGTAAAGATTTGTTACCTAGACATCTCTTTGAATTATCTGAGAAAACGATTCTTGCAGTTTGTTCGATATCAAAAGCAGTAGAAGATAAAATTTCTAAACAGATGGATAAGGGTGAACTCGCACAAGGAGTAATTCTGGATGCAATTGCGTCCCATGCAGCAGAAGAAACTGCTTCACAATTAACCAAAATAATACTTGAAGAAAATAAAGAGATTCTTCATAAAAATAAGTATACTTCAAGGTTCAGTCCAGGTTACTGTAGATGGTCTGTAGAGGACGGTCAGAAACTTATTTTCTCATTATTGCCCGTTGAAGCGATAAAAGTGAAATTATCACCATCATTTATGATGATTCCTAGAAAATCGGTTTCGTTTGCAATAAATATCGGAAAAAGGGTGGAAAAAGACTTAGGGATAAAAGAGTGTGTTACTTGCGATTTAGACGATTGTGATTATAGGAGATAAAAAAAATGAAAGCAGCTATACGACCTACAATAAAAGTATTGGAAAAAGAACTCACAAAGAAAGTTGTTAATGAAGCCATGGAAATCCTAGCAGAAATAGGCTTTTTTGCTGAAAATGAAGAAGCAATAACTCTTCTTCGGAAGAATGGTTTGGATGTTGACTCTGAAAGCAAAAATGTGAAAATACCCATTGATGTTACCAAGAAAGCTCTGAAAAGTGTGCCTTCTTCAATAACGCTGTTTGATAGAGATGGAAAACAAGCGGCTGTTTTAGAAGGAGATAATATCTGTTTTGACCCTGGTTCTGCAGCTTTACGTGTACTAGATACAGAATCAAATGAAATACGAGAAGCCTACACTAAGGATTTTGTTGAATTTACTAAAGTAGTAGAACAATTAGAAAACATTCATGCACAAAGTACCGCTATTATTTGCTCGGATGTTCCTGAAGAAGTATCGGATATGTATCGTCTTTTGATTTGTTTATTATTTTCAAAGAAGCCTGTTATTACGGGTACTTTCAAAAAAGAGTCATTTGCAAAGATGAAAGACATGCTTGTTACGATTAGAGGTAGCGAGAAGAAATTACGCGAAAAACCTTTAGCAATATTTGATGCTTGTCCTTCCCCACCACTCAAGTGGAGCGATCTTACTTGTCAAAGTATTATTGATGCAGCGAAATATGGCATTCCTTCTGAATTCATTTCAATGCCAATGACTGGTGCTAATGCTCCTGTAACAATATTAGGCGCTATAGTTCAACATGCAGCTGAAACAATGGCGGGTGTCGTTATTACTCAGCTCGTTTCTCCGGGTGCTCCTGTTATTTGGGGCGGCTCTCCAGCTGTTTTTGATATGAGAAAAGGGACAACACCTATGGGTTCCATCGATACGATGATGCTTGATATTGGCTATACTGAAGTTGGCAAATATCTCAATATTCCTACTCACGCGTATTTAGGTATGTCTGATGCAAAAATACTCGATATGCAAGCTGGTTTTGAAACTGGTATGGGTGCATTGTTAGCAGGGATAAAAGGTGTGAATATGATTTCTGGAGCAGGTATGATAGATTTTGAGACCACACAAAGTGTACAGAAGGTTGTCATAGATAACGAAATTTGTGGGATGACATACAAGTTCATAGAAGGGATTACTCAAAGAGATGACCCAATAGCTAAAGACTTGTTGAATCTATTTGATGAAAAAACAACTCATCTGTTAGCACATGACCATACTCTGAAATGGTTCA
>DAOUWQ010000360.1 GCA_030667035.1 Candidatus Heimdallarchaeota archaeon
ATTTGACCCCGCAACAACCGCAATCTATGCTCAAATTAATCCATTCTATTGGGTTTATCATGCATTTCTTTCAATGATTGATCTTTCCTTTGGATGGATTGATGCAATGTTTCTCGGTCTTTTCTTAAGCTTGTTAGCTCTAATGCTCTTTTTAGCGAGAAGAGCAATTGAACGAGAAAAAGTATTATTCACTTAAAAAATTGAATTAGGAGTTCTTTACTTCCTTCTTCTTCTTATTTTTCTTTTTCTTCCTCTCTCTTTTAGTTCTCTTGGAGGACGCCAACAACACATCCAAGAACAATAATAATATGTTTCTGTACCAATAAATCTCATAATGACATATAATGCCCATCCAATGTAAAAGAACCATTCAGCTGGATGATAAGCTGGTCTAGATCGCTTCGGTGGGTGATACCACTTCTTCTTTCGTCTATATTCTGTTTTAGGAACCATGACGGTAACTGAACCGTCTGATGTTGTGGGATAATCATTTGTTATTTTAGTCGAATCAACGGGTTGTGATGAACTAGAATCTATTTGTTCTCTTCTATCCCAATTTTCTTTAGGTAAATCACTTCCACATTTCCCACAAAAGAGATCTAATTCTTCTGCAAATTTACCACAAGTAGAACACTTAATTTTTTTTGCCATTATATCCCAAACATCGATCAGTCAATAACAATTTGTATATAGCTGTTGCGATATATAATGGTTCGCTAAATAATTAAAAAAAAGAGACGGGTTATTGCAGCTAAAGAACTGCAATACCAATTTTTGTCTTTTAGTATTCTTCGCAATGAGGTTCGTAGTATTCGTGGGAATGACCACATGCGGGGCATATTTTGGGGGGTTCTTCACCTTCATAGACAAATCCACAAACTGTACATTTCCAGCGAATCTTTTTATCTTTCTTGAAAGTTTTTCCTTCTTCCATAGTTTTCAATAATGCATTGAATCGCTTTTCATGTTCAACTTCTACTTTAGCAATATTTTTGAATTTTAACGCAACATCTGGAAATCCTTCTTCCTCAGCAACCTTGGCAAAACTGGGATAGAGAACAGTGTGTTCTTCGTGTTCGCCTGTTGCAGAAAATTTGAGATTTTCTTTGGTTGTGCCAATATCTGTTGGATAATCGGCTGTAAATTCAACCATCCCACCTTCAAGGAATTTGAAGAATTCTTTTGCGTGTCGGAATTCATTGTCTGCAGTTTCTAAAAAGAGATTTGCTATTTGGACAAATCCTTCTTTTCTAGCAACTTTTGCATACATTGTGTATCTGTTTCTTGCTTGAGACTCTCCTGCAAAAGCTTTGAGGAGGTTTTTCTCTGTTTCAGTTCCTTTGATAGATTTTCCCATTTTTTATTTCAACTCATTTAGTAGTCCAAAGACCGTGTTTATTGCAATATTCTCGAGCAATGACGCCTTCAGCTTTAATTTTGAATTTGGCTTTTGGGTCGTCACCTGGTTTCAAGAACTTTCTATAAGCCTTACCATTTTTGATAACTTCTATCCATTCAATGTAGTGATCTTCTTCCATTGGATGAGGTGTGCTACCAACAACGACTTTTATGAAACCATCTTTCTTCTCTTTAATAACTGGAACATGTTTTTCGTTTTTCCAGTCAGCGGTTTGTTCTTCCATAAATTTCATTGGTGCTCCACAGCATTCTAATGCTCCGGGTCCACCATGAACTACTTCAACAATGTTACCGCATTTCTCGCATTTGTAAATCTGTAATTTTTCAGCCATAACGAGATCTCCACTTAATACTAGTAACATTTGATTGGTCTTAATAATTTTCCCTTAAAAAAATAAAGTGTAACCTTTTAATATAATAAACAAAAAGAAAATTAATGGGACAAAAATCCCAATTAATTAAATTATAACAATTTTAATTCTTTATGCTTAGCTAAAATAGTGTCTGCAAGCTTATCTAATGACTTTCTTCCTTCATCTGTCATTTTGCCACGGATCACTACAGGCTCCAATAATTCAGGTCTTATTCTAGTTAGCATACCAACAATTTGTTCTGTCATTTGGCTTTTCCAACCATAAGAACCAATAACAGTTGCAAACTTAGCTTTTGGTCGAAGAGCGTTTGCTAAATAAGTTGCTAAGACAGCAGAGGGATGAGCACCCGTAAGAACAGCTGGAGAACCAATAACTATTGTTGCAGTATCAACCAAAGCCATTGCCAATTCACCAATGTCTGTAACTGTTAAATTGAACGGTTTTACTACGATGCCTCTTTCAACTAATGCTGCTGTTAAATACTCAACCATTTCTTTAACAGAATGATGCATTGAAACGTAAGGAATTACAACCTCGTTTTTAACATCGTCTGAAATCCAATCTTTGTATGCGTTGATTATGAAATCTGGATTTTGATGTACTGGTCCATGACTTGGTGCAATCATATCGAAATCGATTTCTTCAAGCTTCTTGATGTGCTTTCTAATGAGCTTCCGGAAAGGCATCATAATTTCTGCATAATATCTTTTTGCGGAAGAAAATGTTTTTGCTTCATCAACGACAAAAGTTTCACTCTGTGCAAGATGTGTACCAAATAAATCACAAGTGAAGATAATTTTATCTTCCTGAGCTAGAGTCATCATTGTTTCTGGCCAATGCACCCAAGGAATATTGAAGAATTGTAACGTTTTATCTCCTAAGGAGAGTGTTTCCCCATCATCTTTTACAATGAATTTGTCTTCAGGAATGTGCAAATGAACCATTAAATGGTCTTTTCCTTTTGGATTTGTCACTACCTTTGCTTTTGGATAAATCTCAATCAACTTTGCTATTGATTCTGAATGATCTTGTTCCGAATGATTTGAGACTATGTAGTCGATAGTTTTGACTTTTGCCTTCTTTAGATTTTCTTGTAATACATAGAACTTAGCGCCATCAACAGCATCAATCAAAGCTGTTTTTTCACTACCTATAACTAGATAGGCATTGTAGGATGTTCCATCTGGTAAAGGAATTAAATCATCAAATAAACGTCTATCATAGTCCTTAGCACCTACACAGTAGATATTTGATTTTATTTTTGGCATTGTCATTTTTTTCAACCTGTTTTACTCTTTGTCTTTTCCTTTGAACTTTTTTTTAATTACTCTTTTTTTTTATGTAATTGGGTTCTTTTCGTCATCCTTTTCTAGAGCATCAAAGATTGCTTTTACTAAAACATCCTCTGTTACCAGCCCTTCAACAGAACCTTTACCATTATTGATAATAGTATTTGGTACTCCATA
>DAOUWQ010000278.1 GCA_030667035.1 Candidatus Heimdallarchaeota archaeon
AAATCCGCAACCTTTGATTGAGCAACCTTCCAATCTGGTTTATCTACACTCACGTGGTTCACATCAATAAATTGCTAATAATATTGATGAATTATTTTACTTTAGCAATTTTACTTAGAATTTTTACAATATCAGCATCAATAGTCTCAATAAATTTGAGAGCATCATCTAATTCAGTAGAACGATACATTACCACTGTAATAAGCCGTCTCTCTGGATCTTTAGGAAATGGTTGAATGGTAAATTGTACGGACTCTTCTGGAAATTTTCCTGTGCCAGCTGCAAGAGTAAAACCACTTGGGCTGAGTTCCTTGCCACTCCAACTAAATTTGAATGCTTGTTCACTATATAATTTAGTGAATAGTTCCTTAACTGGTGTGGGAGAAAACACTTCGAATTTAGAATTTATTTCCATGACTACTGTAGCAGTTAATGCTTGATCCCCTAGCACTTTTTCATAAAAATCATAGGCGTCTCGGAATAAAGCCAAAACGTTTTCTGCAGGTTGAGCATCAATCACAAATCCTTTTCTAGAAAAAACCATCAGGGATTGAGGATTTGTTTTGGGACGGAAAAGGTATTCTTTCAATGGACCTCTTGGAGTGTTTATTTGTCTAGAAGTTTTGGTATAATCTCTTCTAGTAGCAATATCAGCTACTGCTTCAACATCAACTTCGGGTCCAACATGAATAAGATGTTTAAAAATTACATGGGATCGTTCAACAATAAAGGACATTTAACTTCACTCCAAATTTTTTAGTTATTCATTTTTCTATGTGATTATTTTTTACTCTTCTGGTTCCTTTTCAATGTTCTCTTCTGGTTCATCTTGAATTGTAACTTCATTACCAATTTCAATCATTAGTTTGCGTATAAAGAACATTCGCTGAATTGTTGTTATAAATGATAATAAACCTACTAATATTATTCCAATAGGTAATGCTACCGGCCACCAGATAAATAGTATGTTACCAAGCATTAGAATAAGTATTTTCTCTCTTCGTTCCATTATTCCAACACTTTCAACGCTCATTTGAGCTACACTTTCGCCTCGTGCTCGAGAGTAACTTGCAAAAATCATTCCTGCAAATGAGAAGAAGCACCATGCTGCCACTGAGATTGTTGCGATTCCAGGCCAGAGAGCCTCGAGAGGTTCGAATGTATAAATTCCAATTGCAATTCCAATCAGGTAACAAAATTCAACGAATCTATCCATAACTGGATCCAATACTTGTCCAAATTTCGTTGTTTTTCCCATTGCTCTTGCTACAGAACCATCTACTACATCAAGCATTCCAGCAATAAACATTAATGGAAAACCAATTGCCCACCAATACTCGAATGTACCCACTCTGCCATTGAATGCATACATTGTAGCAGATGCTATTGCAAATACTGCAGAAATCATCGATATGGCATTTGGAGATATGCCCATTTTTCCAATAAATCGGCCAAATGGAAGCATCATCTTCTTATAACCGCCTCTTGTCTTTAACTTAAATTTACGCCACCAAGACATTAACATCAACTGACTATCTTCTGATATTATATATTCATAAAATAATCTACCTTAAAACCATTTCTAATCTTTCAACAATAAAATGATTCAAGAAAACAACTAGTATTGAAATAAGTATTATAAATTATTTAATACTCAAATTACACAATTAAGAGAAGAATTTAATGAATTAAGACAATTCAGCAAACAAGAATCTCCCGAATCAATATTATTAAATTCAATAAAAGAATTACCAAAAGAAGAATTAGTGAAAATCTTAGAGAAAGCTATGTAGTGCTGATGTACTATTTTAACACTACTTTATCGTCAAAAGAATAAAGAGGATTAGGAATTTGATTCATTAGATTCCTCTGTTGAATTATCCTCTAAGTTACTAGTTAGATGAACAGTATCACTTTCGTCTTCTTTTTCATCTTCTTGTTGTCTTTTTGGCGCTTTGATGAACATTGCGATAATGAAACCTAAGATGGTCGTACTCATTGCGATTATAAACATATAATTGGTTTCTGTTGTAAAACTTTTAATAAGGATTCCTGATAATGCTGCGATACCATATGCTTGGAATACTAGTGCATAGTTCGCACTGAAGTTCTTCCCACCAAACAGTCTTTCTGTGATCGTAGGAACCAATGATAAGAACGAACCATACGCAATCGCGACACCAAAGATTGCGATTATGAAGACTGGCAAACTCATGGGAACGAATGCCAATACAGCCAATGATATAATTGTAACTGCGTACATCGTTCTATACACATTCAATGCCCCTAATTTATCTGCTAAAGCACCTGATAATAATCGTCCACCAGCATTTATGATTGCGATGATACTAACTATCAATGCAGCAGTACTATAATTTAGCCCGAGGTATTCTGGATCTTGACCGATGTCTTTTGCCAAACCAATAATTAATAATCCAGGCATCAATGCCAACAAGTCACTGAACAATAACTTGTAGAAGTTTCCAGTTTTTAACATTTCTAGTCTGTTAAAGTTTTTACCTTCTGTAAACATACCATTCGTTTGTACAATCTCTTGTTCTGGAACATCTAGTAATAATGCTCCACCAATTGTCATCACTGCAAAAATACTACCTACAATTAGGAATGTAACAGAAATCTTTTCTGGCGTTAAATATATATCTTCTACGTTAAACAACGCTTTCAATATATTACTAAACATGAATCCACCCAATGCAAATCCAGCAGTTGCTAGTCCCGTAATGGCACCTTTTCTATTCGGGAACCACTTTACCAGAGTAGCTAACTGACATACATAGACGAACGCAACCCCTGCACCTGTAATCACACCATAAAAGATGTAGAATGCTGCATGTGACTTTGCCAAAGAGGATAACAGAACCCCACCACTATATAGGATACCTCCGATAAGTGAAGTTATTCTTGGTCCCAATTTTAATTGTAACCAACCTGTAAAGTTCATCGTTAATGCGAATGTTGCTAATGCAATCGTGTATGTTGTGTAAACACTAGTGATTGACCATCCAAATGCTATTGAAATTGGTTCATTAAAATGACTCCATGCGTATAATGCTCCAATACCCAATTGAGAAGAGATTGCTCCAATTACAACTAACCATCTATTTCTTATTCTAAAGTTCAAATTTAATCTCCTATATCTTAAATTACATATCTAGATATTATATAAAGATAATCAGATAAAAGCAACAATTTCAGGCAATAAAAAAGACTGTTTTTGATTACAGTCTTATTCTTCCATCTTCATACACTATATGCCCTTCTTCTCTTAAGAGCCTGATTTGTTCTTCAAATCCATAACTGTCATTGATTACAACCTTATATTTACTATTTACAACCCTCCACCACGGTAGGTTATAAGCTAATTCTCTTTTTTCCATTTTTTATTAAAGCATATGCTGACAACTTCTCTTTTTTTTAATCTACAAATTCTAGGTTTACTTAACATAAACACAGAGGTTATTTTTATGACCAAGAAATTAGAAAAACAAAAGAAAGAATTAATGACATATCTTCATAAACTGAATTTTCATTTTATGAGAGAGGGATATGGATATGGCAAGAAAATATTAGACTTTGTTCTTAAATCTGCTCAAATCCAAGTTGAGAAAAACTTAGGAGAATGATCTTCCCTTCTTATCTTTTGCTTTTGTTAAAATCAAAATAATAATAAAGTCAAACACAAAAATAGAGAATGAAAGAAATGACAGACAAAGAAATTGATGAACACTTAGAACTTTTATCAAAATTAACAGAGTATTCTGATGAGAGATTAGTTTCAGCTTTAAGAACTGAAATTGATAGACAAATTGATGAGTTAGGAATGATGAAATCAAAGTATTTCCCAACAATAAA
>DAOUWQ010000418.1 GCA_030667035.1 Candidatus Heimdallarchaeota archaeon
AATAAAGAGGGCCTATACTATTGCTCTTATGGATAAAGATAGGTTGTTAGGGGGAATTATAATTGCACTTAGAAAGGATAATGATATTCTAAATGTGGATTTAATTGAAACATTCACAAGTCAAATTTCTGTTGCTTTGCTACGTTCTAAGGATATTGAAGAGCGGGTTCAAAGTGATATTCGTTATAGTAGATTAGTTGATTCTATGAATGATGGTTTTGCCATTGTAGATTTGAATCGTGAAATTACTTATGCAAACAATAAACTTTGTGAGATATTAGGTTATTCTAGAGATGAGATTATTGGATCTAAGGTGGTCGATTTTCTTGACGAGAAAAACAAGAAGATTAATTTAGAAGAACACAAAAAAAAGAGCCTTGGTTTATCTGAACCTTATCAATTGTATTGGACCAAGAAAAATGGTTTACAAGTTCCAACATTAATTAAACCCAGTATGTTATATGATTCTAATGGTAATTTATCTGGAATTTATGCAGTAATAACTGACATTTCTGAGATCAAACAAGTGGAAGACAGGCTTAGAAAAAAACAGATTTTAATACAAAAACAAAAAGATGAACTTGAATCATTTTCTAGTACTGTTTCTCATGACTTAAAGGGGCGCTTACAGATTCTAATGTCATTGGCAGAAATGGATCAAACGGAGTATACCGAAATGATAATTGATCAAATAGATGATCTTTATTCTCTTCTTGAAAACCTCTTACTTCTCGCTCAGAAAGGCGAAATATTAGGTGAATTATCAGTTGTTGATTTGAATGAATTATTTGAAAAGGTAGCTAAAACTATTTCTACAGCTGACCCCGATTTGAAAATTATTATTCGAAAATTACAAAAACTGAAATCTGATCCAACGAAATTAAGTCAAGTGTTTGAGAATATTATGATGAATGTGTTAAAACATGCAAAAGCAACTAAAGTCGAAATATTTACTGAAGAAAGCAATAAAGAGTATATAATTCACATTCGCGATAATGGTATTGGTATGACCACAGAGAAACAAGATGAAATTAGAGCATCCTGGAAAACTAGAAAGTACAAGTCTTTTGGAATGCTAATTGCTCTAAAAATTGTTGAAGCCCATGAAGGAAAGATGATACTAAATAGTGAAAAAGGTAAAGGAACAACCATATCTGTACATCTCCCAAAAACGAAGAAAAGCTCAGAGAAAGAGTAATTTAATTTCACACTCGAAATCATATTTGTTTCTTCTGGGATTAACAGAGCTATTTTGAGAACTAATTTACATTCAATAATATTTATTTAGATTTATGGTAATATAGTATTTACATTAAGAGAGATTGATTGTATTGACTGTTAGAGGAAATCATTTAATGTGCGATAGTCGCAATTTCTGTTTGTCTTGTTCAAGTTATTCATGGCCTGTGAATTTAGAAAAACCAAGAAAATATTACAGATGCGATTATTGTAATTTAGATATTCTATGTAATCTTGGATTAACATTCAGCTTCAGATATTCCGAAGCATTAGTAACTAAAATTGCTAAATGTAGTCGGTGTGGTGAAACAGTTTCGGAACATATTTGGCCAACCCCCACCAATAATTCTGATTCTATTGAATAGTTTACTGATACACTGATTTCTCAAGTTCAAAATTTTAAATTGTCTTTTTTTAACAAGAACGGTGAGAAATGTTTCGTTAAACAATAATAAAAAATCCATTAATTATATACAAGAGATCCACGAATTTCAATTAAGAAATCTTTTTTTATTTATAAAGCCAAAATATGCATTTAGTAGAATTTTTCCATAGAAATACATTGGATTTTTTTGAACACAATATATTTAAGTTATAACTTGAATTGGTTGATGAGATTTAATATCAGAAATCGAAATAATTGCATGAAAACTATAAAATTCTAATGAATTATTTCTCACAGGTAAAAGAGATTGGTAGATATTATATGATTTAGAGGTTATAAAAATGAAAAAACCAATTTTGATTTTAATAATACTTTTATTTTCTGTTGGAACAAGCAATTTTTATCTTGCTAATAAAAATAGTGTGACGTCTGTTGTCATTGAACATGAAAATTACGAAAATAATACAGATGATGCTGTTACTGGTAACTATACCCTAAATCCTGGCGAACATGTAGCTATTTATCTAACAAATATAATGTATGGCTCTTATAAAGAAAAATACCTTATTTGGTCGTTGACTAGTAATGATACAGGAATAACTTGTTTGGGGATGACCTATTTTAATTATTTACTATTCAATGATAGTTTGCCTTTTAATTGTGATTATCTTGTGCCCGAATGGGTAAACATAACATCAATAGAAGATGAACCATTTAGAATTCCGTATGAAGGATTTTCAACCGTGCCCCAAGAATATTATAATTATTATGCTGTATTTTTGAATAATGATACAACTGTTGCAGACATGACACTAATAACAAGAGTTTCAGAATTGGACATAATTATTCAAGATTTGACTTATACTTGTTTTGATTCGAATGATGACCGGTATAACGACCGTGTTCGACTTAATTTTACACTTGATTTCAATTATAATATTGAAACAAATGGTATGTACAACGCTTTTGTAAAAGATGATGTAACTGTAGGAATTAGTTCAAATAAATATCCATATAATAATAATCCAAAACACTTAGAATACACTGTTGGATACGATTTAAACAATTTTAGTACCAATCTTAGTTTCACTGTAGGTTTACCAGAAAATGAATGTTCAATCACTTTACAATCCTATTTTAATCAATATAATCCAAATTTACAATTTGAATTACCTGCTGATGATTCAGCAACGATAATTGTTGCTGAAGAGCTCTTTTCCACTAATAAGGGAGAAGAAGTTAGAAGGATTTGGATTGCAGTAGGTGT
>DAOUWQ010000196.1 GCA_030667035.1 Candidatus Heimdallarchaeota archaeon
ATTAAGACTTTTGTAAAATTGTGACTTCTCTCTTGGTTTTTGTAAAGCATCGTCTATTTCATCAAAGGGCATCAATGTGCAATGAGCTGGTTCCTTGTTAATACTAAAAATTTCTGTATTTTCCCAATCTTTCTTAACAACCAAAGTAGTCACATCAAGGAATATATCAATTCTATTATATTTTATCAAAAGTATATAATCTCTCTCTATAATTTTCTTTTTAAAATAATAAATTCTTGAAGGACATAATATAGAAGAAGATAATAAAAGGAAAACGGGATTCTAAACATTTTTATCTCTAAACGAGATATATTAATTTGAATATTAATTACAATTAATTTAGGTGTAAAGTAATCATGCCCAGACGAGGTTTCAGACCTAGAATAAGAGGACCCAGAAGACCTGGAAGAATAATTAGAAACGTTACTAGAAACGTAATAAGACGGCAAAGAAGATATCGTCGAAGAAGAACAAGACGATGGTTGGTTGGAGGAGCAGTACTTTTAGCTCTTTCAGGTACTCATAGTGCTTACAAAATGCAAGATAGAGATGTTGAAAAATTAGAGAATCATTATGGTCGACCAGCTGAGAAACTTTCAGAACAAGAAGTTGTTAGTGGAATGCAAACACTAGGCATAAAACAGAACGAGCTTGATGATGAAGATCGAAGGAAAGTTTACAAAGCTGATTCAGAAGATGAGGATTTCAAAAGTTATGGAACAAGATATTGTATGCAATGTGGTGAATTACTAAAACCAGGTGGCATTTTTTGCCCAAGCTGTGGTTCGAGAATCTAATTCTTACCACATTTTTTTCATTTTTTCACTAGATTCGACTGTAGATGTTTTGCTGTTTTTACAAAGTGATTTTTTCAGTTTGTTTTTCTAAAGCTGAAGATTCAGCATTCTCTTCTCTAAGTGGTCTTCTAAGTATCTTCCCTACAGGACTTATTGGTAATTCTTCTCGATATTCAAAGACTTTTGGAATTTTATAAGGAGCTAAATATTGCTTACAAAACACATGTAGTTCATTTGAATTGTGTTTTGGAGAACCTGGAGAGCGAACAAGAAACGCTTTTACTCTATCATTTAATTGGTCATCTTTGATTGGAATAACTGCTGCTAAGGAAATATCAGGATGTTTGCACAAAACCTCCTCAACTTCGAGAGGCCACACTTGGTATCCTGAAGTAAAAATACAATCTTTAAGACGATCAACAATAACAAAAAAACCATTTTCAGTCATTTTTGCTACATCGCCAGTTTTTAACCAGCCATCAGAAGTAAACACTTTCGCTGTTTCTTCTGGTTGATTCCAATAACCCTTCATTACTTGAGGACCTTTAATACATAATTCTCCTTCTCGAGTTAATCCATCTTTATTGAATTCGTTAGGGATGTCCTCACCAGTTTGAAGGTCTAATAGTTTTGCTAGAGTATTTGGTATAGGTATTCCAATGCCTATACGTCTGTATTTTTCATCAACAGGATTAATATGGGTTACAGGTGAGGCTTCTGTTAATCCGTACCCTTCAACCAATAATGCATTTGTTTTTCCTTCAAAAAGATCCAAAGTGCTCTTGTGTAAAGCACTTCCCCCTGATATGCAACCTCTAATTGATGACCAATCATATTTTCTTACTTTAGGGTGCTCTCCTAATTTTTGATAAAGAATTGGAACACCCATAAAGAAGTGAATTTTATATTTCTGAATTAATTTCATTATACTTTCTAATTTACGAGGATCAGGAACAAGAACAATCAAACCACCAACTGAAATTGGCCACATAAATGAGGTGGTTAAACCAAAACTATGAGAAAAGGGGATTGCTCCGAGACTTCGATCCTTAATTCCAGGTAGTTTACCTCCAATCCATTCCATCCAATAATCAACTGCAATTACTTGCGAAAGAAGATTGAAATGAGTAAGCATTGCTCCTTTTGAGGGACCTGTTGTTCCCCCGGTGTATTGCAAAGTTGCTAAATCAGTTTTAGCATCTATTTTTACATCAATGTTTTTTTCCAAACCCTTAGAAATTATTTCTTTGTAACATAATTCAGAGGTATTTGGTTTGGGATTTTTACGAGCAAGAATATTTTTGTAAAAAAATCCTTTGAGAGGTTTCAATTCATCTGCAATAGACGTGACTATTACATGTTCAAGATTAGCACTTTTTCTAATTAGTCTTACTTTATCTAGGAACATATCTAATGTGAAAATAGTTGTAGTTTCACTATCCTTTAGTTGAAATTCAATTTCAGTAGGTGTATAGAGGGGACTAATGGCATTAGTTATTCCTCCAATAGAAAGGATGCTTAAGTAGCTAACAATAAATTGAGGGCAATTTGGCATTAGTAAACCAATTCGATCTCCTTTCTTAATGCCAAGTTCCAGAAGTGAATTTGCTAATTTTATTACTTCCTTTCTCACTTGGTCATAGGTTTTTGTTTTTCCTTCAAAAATAATAAAGGGTTGATTAGGATTTTCTAGAGCGTTCTCAAAAAATAAAGTTGCTAAATCTTTATTTGGAATATCAATTACAAGAGGGATTTTGGGATGGTAAACGGATGCCCATCTAGCATTTTTTATTCTTTCCGAATTGTTTTCTTGTGATGCCACTAGCCTTAATCCTCATCTGAGATTTTAGTATAAACCTAGTTTAGTTATTTTATAATTTTTCTATCCAATTAATCTAAAAAAGTAGTAAGAACAATACAATAGTCATTATTCCGCTATTTCTGCGTCAGAAATTTTTCCATTATTTGTCAGCAGAGAACTTTTTGGTTTAGTTAAATAGAACCAATAATGGAGAATCACTGTATAAACAAACGCTGCACCGGTGGAAAATAACACATCTGATGCATAGTGTGCACCAACTTTTATTCTAGATAATCCTACAAAAACACCCACAAAAAGAACGATTAATATTACTAGAATTTTCAAGGGATTTTTCCACTTGAGTTGCTTGACTGCAATGATTAAAGGTAAGAGCATCCAACCCATTGCAGTGTGACCGGATGGAAAACTATTGTATTCAATACTAGGACCAAGAGAGGCATACCATCTCGAGTAATTTTCAAAACCAATATCTAATAGATCTCTATATCGAATTCGTTGTGTAAGTAATTTTATTATTTGAACAAAGATTAAAGGATTGAATATTGCCAAAAGAAGAATCACCCAAGAAATTTTTCTAAACTCCTTCAGATCTTTTTGATAAAAAATTGGCACGAAAAATATTGGTCCAATTCCTATTGCAATGAGATATTTTGCTACATCATAATTTTGGATAATTAAGAAATAAATGAGTGATCCTAAAGTGATTATAATTATGGTATAGAATGGAATTTTTTGTTTGTGCTTGTTTTCAAATAAGCTTCCTAATAAAATGCAAATTGAAATACATATCAAACTGAAGCCAGGTAATTCACCATAATCTGCTCCAATATTTCCCCAAATTGAACTCTGATTAACAAAAAGGTGTGAAATTTCTAAATCATATATACCAAATACTGCTGCAAAAATTCCCCATAATGCAACAGTGACAAAAAGCATTATTGTTGTTAAAGTTGTGCTTTTTATCCTTCGATTATCAGACATCAAAATTCACTGCCATTTTTTGAAATAAGGTTAAGAATGCTCATGAATAATGTTTTGAATTGCTTTGGCAAGCTGTTGTGCACAGGAAACAGCTCTTCTACAACCAGCTTCTTTTAGCTCATCGATAGAAATATTGACAACTTTACGGTTTTTAACAAGAATTGGAATAATGCTATTCTGACCAATGCAACCTTTTTCTCCATCAATGGTTAAATTGCTAATGGAAATTTCTCCATCGTCTTCTTCAACGAGTTCAAAATCGAAAGAAGTTTTGCAAGTATCTTCATTTTCATCTGGAGTATAAATATAGTTGAATTTTCTAACCATTTAATTCACCTGAGCTGAATATTGGATAGGTACTAATTGGCATTTAATAAGATTAGTTATTTAGATTATTACTCTACAAAAAACCAGATACAAATGATATTAACTAAAAAATAGATAATCACTTGCTTTTTAAAACAAGAAGAAATTTACTACTAATATTGATAAAAATACTAGATGAGCTGAATAATTTCTCTAAAATGCTTTAATATCTTTTTGAACATAGTATTATGTAAGATGTAACACATAACACTTAACTTCGAAAGTATAATTATTTTTTCAACTCAAGAAATGAGAGGGACCCATCCTCACCCTCTCGTTCTTTTTTCCTCAACTTCTGTTTTGTTCTATTGTTGCTAATTTGCTTATTTTTGTCTCCCCGCAAAGAAAAGAAAATTAAAAAGGTACAATATCTATATTATTGGTAATGCGCAGGAGAATTATTTTAGTAAACATTTACAATCTACACCAGAAACTGTAAATTCTTCAGGTTTGAGATATAATGAGAAAGGTTGCAATAGTGACAGATGGCAGTTGTGATCTACCAAAACGTCTAATTGAGAAGTACAATATTTTTGTTGTTCCATTTCAAGTGATTGTTGGGTCAAAAGTATACAAGATGTACGGTGATTACGGCACAATCTCTAAAGATGAATTTTATGATTTGGTAGAGAAGGGTGAAGAATTACCTACTACATCGCTGCCTGCCCCTAAAGCATTTTACGATACTTATATTTCTGCTTTAGAGAATGCAGAATCTGTAATTG
>DAOUWQ010000390.1 GCA_030667035.1 Candidatus Heimdallarchaeota archaeon
GGTAGAGCTCTCGGCTGTTAGAGGTTAACTAGCAGTCGACCTACAGAAACCGGGTGGCCGCAGGTTCAAATCCTGCATCCGGCGCCATCTTTTTATTTATTCTTTGTTTAGAAAGGGCAAGCTATAAACTAAAAATCATCATCAATATCATGCAGAATTTCTAATGCATCTTTTAAACGGTTGTTAATATAGAAGCTTAATTCACCATAATCTTCGTTCTTCTGCATTCTAGAAACGTCTATTGCTGCATCTTGTAAGAGTTTAAGTGCTAACATCATAATTTCTTCTCGTTCTTTTTCATTCTCTATTGTAGAGAATTTTGGACCGACAAATAAAGAACCATTTCCTACTGCTTTTACGAAGAAAAAATTAAAATGTTCAGTCATATGTCAACACCTAGTTTTTTTTACGTTTCCTAGCTATAAAAACTCTCTTCTATAATATTCATACGAAGCGATAGTCTTAAAGAATACTCCACTTACAGTTCTTGCTATAAACGCATTATATTTGTGGATATGATTAAATGTCAGTTAAAGATGTAGAGAAAACCATCATTCACTCTAAGAAAGAAGATGAAATACTTGAGCAGTTAAAACTTGTAGAGGGTTCTAATCTTTGGACTATTACTCTCCGACGAATGCGAAAAGATCAACTTGGAATGTTTGGTTTGGGATTAGTTCTTGCTTTAATTGTGATAGCTGTTGTTGCTTTTATATTACAGACTTATGATAATTGGTTTGGACTTGCCAATCCTACAGCTGACCCTTGGGATCTTCATAATTACTTTATTGAAATATGGATTCCTGGAACAGAGAAATACTTGCGTTTAATAGCCCATCCTAAGCATATCATTGCCGGGGATGAGGGATTAGCACCATCTTTCCAATATCCATTTGGAACAGACTTACTTGGTCATGATATCTTCTCAAGAATGGTCTTTGGTACACCATTATCTTTAGCATTAGGAATTACCGGCCAGCTTCTAACAAGTTTTCTAGGTGCTGTTATTGGTGCAATATCTGGTTTTTATGGTGGATTATTTGATGAAGTAGTTCAAAGAATAAATGAAATTGTTATGGGTCTTCCTGATTTTATTTTGTTCATATTTGCTGTTGCTCTTTTTGGAGAGGTTGCAGACCTGTTTGATGGCGGATATTACATTGTTGTATTAACTATTCTTTCATTACTTGGTTGGGGTGGTACAAGTTTAATTGTACGAAGCACCGTTCTAAGCTTAAAAGCAAGAGATTTTGTCGAAGCAGAAAGAGCTCTTGGAGCAAAAGATGGGCGAATTATTTTCAAACATATTTTACCAAATGCACTATCCCCGCTCATTATAATTACCACTCTTGGAATTGCTGGTACTATTATGAGTATTACAGCATTAGCTTTCTTCGGTTTAGGTGATCCTACTGCTGTGTCTTGGGGTGATGATCTGGCTGCATATCGAGATCAATTGTTAAGTTATTGGTGGATGCCGACATTCCCTGCTATGATGATTTTTATTACAATGCTTGGTTTTAATCTAATGGGCGATGCATTACGGGATGCCCTGGATCCGAAACTGAAAAGCTAAATTGTTTAATGGATAGGATTCTCCTATCCTAATTAGCTATTTTTTCTTTTGAAAAAAAATTATTTCTTTGTGAGTTTCACTACTTTCTGACCTGTAGGTAATTCTTCAATTTCATTGAGTGAAGTAGGTACAGCCGATATTTTATTGATTTTGCTGCAAAATTCAATATCCTCCCTAAATCCTAATTCAACTAATTTTTGACCATGAACTGTATTCAATAGTATTTGAAATAGAGATTGATTTTCAAGCAATTTTTCAAAACACTCAAGTTCATCCAAAATCTCTTTTGACAAAGTAAATCCTGCTTTCTTAAATTCTTGAGCAATCACTAATCCGCCAATTTGATCTTCAGTTATTTCATTTGAAATTATCGAACCTTTGGTAAACGCAGGAATTATTACTATAGGAAAATTATTCGTAGGTAATGATTTGCTAATTTCCATTATTTTATTAACTACTGCTTGAGCATTGATTGGAGCACCAACAATAATTGCTTGTGAGCCAATTGCTTCAACAACTATTTTCGCTCCAGTCTGTGATGTAAATGCAGCAGCTTTATTTGATATTTCTTTTCGTTTGTTGAGTTCAACAGGACTATTTCCATAATCAAATCCATCAAGCATTTTGCAACCACGTTCACCCATTAACAAAGTATCAAATTCTTTTGCGGCTACACGTGTATCTTCAACTTCTAAAGCAACATAAATTGTTGTTATCCCTTTGCTCATAGCCATAGGCATTGTTGTGCTTGCTCTAAGAGTGTCGACAATTATTGCTATACCTCCCTTGTTAGCAACCAATTGAGAACCTTCATAATTTCCGAGAAGAATAATTTCCATTTGAATACACATCTCTGCAAAAATAAATTTCCATTGCTTTTAAGTATAGCTTTCTATTATTTTTCTCCTATAATAATTCCTTTAAATAGAAATAATGAAAAAGGGATAACTCTATAATATCCTTAAATTAAGAAAATGAGCTTGAATTTGAACTGCCGAAGTGAAAATGAACCTATTTTGTTCGGTGTTGCTATATTATAAA
Source organism: Candidatus Heimdallarchaeota archaeon (assembly GCA_030667035.1). Taxonomy (GTDB): domain Archaea; phylum Asgardarchaeota; class Heimdallarchaeia; order JABLTI01; family JABLTI01; genus JABLTI01. The sequence goes on from DAOUWQ010000390.1 coordinate 2,618, forward strand.
AAAACAAACAAAAGAATCCGTCAAAAACGAAGACTAACAGTACTTAATGTATTTGGGATCCTACTATTGGAGGACTATTAACTTGACCTCGAAAGACGATATTCGACAACTTTTATTGGATAAGAAAGAATCAGATATACTTGAATTAATTAAGAGTGATAAGGCGAATGTTCAAAACTTTTTAATGGACATTGCAAAAAAAGATTCAGAATGGAAGTTTCGCAGGGATGCTGTGAAAATCTTAGGAAAGGCAGAAGTCACTGAATCAATTGAATTATTGAAAGTAATATTATTGAAAGATCATCTCACAGTAATGAGAAAAACTGCAGCAAAAGCTTTGGGATGCGTAGGTGATCCAAAGGGTATACCTCCTTTACTTTCAGCTTTGAAATCATCAAAAGATCCATCTATAATAACCGAAGTTTCATGTGCTCTTGGTGCACTAAAA
>DAOUWQ010000175.1 GCA_030667035.1 Candidatus Heimdallarchaeota archaeon
AAAATTCCTCAGGGATATTGAGATTGCAAATAATGAGATAAGATTCCTCAATGATTTACTTATCAACAATGTCGACGAACTTAACCAATCTTTACTTCTCACAATGGTTCAAATTGAGAAACTTAACCCTTCCTCAGAGCAAACTAAAGTTCTACAATTATTCCAAGAATCGATACGAAAAAATGCTAGGTTAACTCGTAACATCCGGAAATGTGAAACAATAAAAACCGAACAACAGCTAGAAAGTAAAGATTTGAATGAGACGATTAATTCTGTTCTCAATCGATTAAAAGAAGATTATAGCACCAAGAATTTTGAATGTATATGTGAATTATCCGAACCTAAGTATGTTTATGCCAACAATAATCTCACACATCTCATTTCAGAAATACTATTATTATCTTTATTCAATAGTCCAAGTCCAAGAATTAAAATAAAAATAGCTTTTGATGAAGTAGAACTTAATGGGAAAAGCTATTGGAAATTGACTTTTAATTCATTCCAAGCAAAATTGGTTTATGATCAGAAGGATGTTATTCATTCATCCGAATTGAAAGCCTCAACAACTAAACTATCATTCCAAGGTTTAGGTCCTTATGCTATAAATGAAATTATTCGTTCATATAATGGAATTGTTTCTATTCCAGAAGGAAGCACTTCAAACAATATTCTTGAAATTTCTTTGCTAAAAGTAACCAAAGATTAGTTGTTTTTAAAATAAAAAATAGAAAAATTAATTGAAGCATCTTGAAAAGCTTCAAACATTAATTTTAATCTAATTTACTTCTTCTTCGAAGGAGATGTTGCAATAATCCTAAACTTATCGATGCAATTAAGACTATTTCCAATATTGGAAATCCTGCTGCTGTAGTAGTATTTGTGAATGTTGAAACGAAAGTTGTTGTAGTTTGATTAATAGTTTGTGTAACTACTAACATTTGTGTCCAATAGAACATAGATGGGCCATGCAGTGAAGTAAACATTAACGTCCAAAAGAGTGTGAACAATGCAAGATAGGGGAAAAAGCCACTAAAGAGAATTTCTTTCCAATTCCATTCTAGTTTGTATAATAAGAGACCTCCACCAGCTAAAATAGCATAAAGTCCAACTAATAAAATGAGCCACCATGCTGTTTGGGCGCCGACAACACCTAAAATCATACCAGTAATTACACCGCTAAGGATTTTTATCCAATAAAGTCTTTGGTAATTATCCATGTCAGTGAATGCCTTTTTTCTACGTTGAAACCAACTAAGATCATCATCGATCTGATCTTCTGGTGAAACAAAATCTTCAGGAAGTTCATATTCGTCATAGTCCACTTTATCTTCAGGTTCAGCATCCTCGTATTCACTCAAATCTATTTCTTCTTCTGGAGTTTCCTTAACAGATTTTGAGGAACCTTTTTCTTTCTTTGATTTTTTATTCATAGTTGGTGACCTCGATGAAAGCATATATGACCAATTTCGATATTCACGCCATAATTACAGAGCTTACACAGCGATTAGGTGGTAGTGAACTTAAAAACATTTTTGAACTTAACGATATATTCTTTTTTAGATTTAGAACAAAAAAAGAAGGAACATTGGTCTTAGTTGTTGAACCAGGAAAACGAATCCATATCACCAAATTTAAGCGTGCATTCCCACCTGAACCATCTGGTCTCTGCAGGGTATTCAGAATTCATATAAAAAACAAATGGCTCAAAAGTGTGGCTCAATATGATTTTGATCGTATTTGTGTTTTAGAATTTGAAGCTAATGAGCGTGTGTATACTCTCATTATCGAACTTTTTGGGAAAGGTAATTTAATTCTGCTCAGCCCAGAGAATCGTATATTGGTTGCTAAGCACTATAAAAAGATGAGAGATAGAGATATTCATCCCGGAGTAAATTTTGCATTTCCACCTTCCTCTGGAAGAAATCTGCTTGAAGCTGATTTAGATTGGGTAAAAAGTGAGCTAAAGGATAAGAAAGATACTGATATTGTTTCTGCTCTTTCTAGGACAGTGAATATCAACAAAGACTATTCTCTCGAGTTAATATTAAGAGGAAAAGTTGATCCTAAATTAAAATCATCTGAATTAACAGATGAACAATTAGAGAGTTTAGCTAAGCAAATAAAGAAAATGCGGAAAATTCTTGCAAAAGGTGAAATTGATCCCACAACGTATCGAAATTCAGAAACAAACGAATTAGTTGATATTACTCCTTTCCCAATGCTGAAGCACAAAGATCATACTGCTGTTAAACAAGAGATTTTTAGTGATGCATTAGATGAACACTTCAGTACGATTGAGTCCAACAAAGATTCAAATGTTGAACTTACAGCAGAGAAGAGAAGGGTTGATCAGATAGTACAAGTTAAACGTAAACAAGAAGACCATCTAAAATCAATGAAGAAAATTGCTAAGAAGGAGAAAGTAAAGGGAGCGTTAATGTATCAATATCTTGGCGAAATAGATGAACTCTTAACAACGATAACAACTGCTCGCCATAAAAATATCCCTTGGAAAGAAATAAAAGAAAAATTGGATGAAGCCAAGAAAAAAGAAATGAAAGGTGCAAGACTCCTTAAAAAAGTCCAAGAAAAGAAGAAAACAGTGATTGTAAAATTAGATGGTGTTGAGATTGTTTTAGATTTTCTAAAAACAGGTTCAGAAAATGCTAGTGCAATGTACAAACAAGCGAAAAAATCTGAAAGTAAGATTCCAGGTGCACAGAAGAAAATAGATGAGCTAACTGAGCGAATAAAGAAATTAGAAGAAGGTTATGAGGAATTAGTTCAAAGAGAGAAAGTAATGATCGAAAAACGAAAGAAAGAATGGTTTGAAAAGTTCCATTGGTTTAAATCTTCTGACGGTCATTTAGTGATTGCCGGAAAGGATCAGAGAACCAATCTTGAACTCGTAAAACGATATTTGGAACAAGATGATCTATTTCTACACGCAGAGATTCATGGTGCGGCAGTAGTTATTATCAAAGGTGCAGGTAAACCAATCCCACAATCAACTATAGATGAAGCTGCAGTCTTTTCAGTATGTTATTCAAGAGCATGGAAAGATGGAGTAAGTGCAAATGATACATTTTGGGTTACGCCAGATCAAGTCTCATTTTCTGCGCCATCAGGAGAATATCTCGCTAAAGGTTCATTCATAATTAAAGGGTCTAAAAATATCCTAAAGAATGTTCCTTTGGAATTAGCTGTCTATCCTGTTGTCTTAGAAAAAAATGCTTACGTTGAATGTGGTCCATATTCTGCTTTGGCTTCTAGGAAAGAAATTGACAAATCAAAGATCATCAAAGTAGTACCTGGTGGTACAATCAAAAGCAAAATGTCGAAGAAAATAGTTGAGAAATTTATCAAGGATGTAGATTTTGCATCACAAACCAAAATAAAAGCGACCGCACTAGATGAATTAATAACTATTCTGCCAGGAGATAGCTACATCAGAGTAGATTAACAACTTAAAAATAAGATAAAGGGTTGGAAGTATTCCAACCTAATAATGGCTTCCGACAAAGAATTTTCTGTGTTGGTGCTCAAAGCATTTCATAAACTTTTTGCGAAATAACTTTCAACAATTAAATATCGATATTTGATTCATCGTATCCTTCAGCAGTTAACAATTTCTTAATTCGATGTCTGTGGTCGCCTTGAAGTTCAATGACACCTTCTTTAGAAGTGCCACCACAAGCACACTTATTTTTAAGCTTAGTAGTTAACGCTTGAACATCAACCTCTTTCGGGTTGAGTCCCATAATCATCGTTACTTCTCTTCCCCATTTTCGAGTTTCAATTCGAACTTTAATTCTTTGTTCTTCTTTTGCTATTGCTTGACACATGCACAATTCTTTCGGAAGTCCACATTTTGAACAGGTTTCATCCATGATATTTTATCCTCTAATTTTTTACCTCGCAATTTTTATTTCGAAGCTAATTGTTATTTGAAGCTTGTTTTATAAATAGTTTTTCACATTATTTCGCTTTTTTTGGACGTAAACCTTAATTTTTAATGATAAAATAAACAGAAAAGGCATTTTTTAAATTGATAAAAATTAAACATCTTACTAGATTAATAACTCATTTATACAGAAAAAAGAGATGGATTTTTATGATGTTCCATCTTCAATTAATTTGAAAGCTTTATGAAGAATTTTTCGTTGAGCAATGAAACCAATTTTCTTAATTGCTTCATTTTTAGTAAACCATTGGCCTTTGTCAAAATGATCCGCTTCTACACAGATCTCACCTTCACCAGTTTCATCTTCATACAAGAAGAAATGAACTTCTTTGGTGAATTTATCTTTGCATTTTGTTCTGAACCAGTAGTTTGTTTTACCAATTTTGTCAACTAGCTTTATACTCTGGAGTCCCGTTTCCTCTTTTACCTCTCTAATTGAGGTGTCTTCTAGAGTTTCTCCATCTTCTATACGACCTTTAGGGAGAATCCAATTGTGAGTATTCTGATCTCTTATTAAAGCCACTCTGATTTTGTTATCGTCGCATTGACGGTAAACAACACCGCCTGCAGATATTTGATCAACATTTTCAGAAATATCTTTGCTATTTACTATATTTGACTTTATTTCTGTCGTTTGTTTTTCACGTCCCTTTTTTGAATGCCACAGATACTATGGCGTTGTCATATTTAATTATTAGTAATATTGCAATATAGATAGGTTTCCCTTAAAAAATTATGTTGTCTTCTTATTTAAGGGAATTTTATTTTTCTAACTCTTTTTCATCTGAAATTCTTGTAAGCAAATTTCTCTTGTCTTTTTTGTGCTGATTACCTGAAAGCAATCCATAGATGACCCCTTTTGCTGTTTCGTTTAATTTTGTTTTTAATTTG
>DAOUWQ010000070.1 GCA_030667035.1 Candidatus Heimdallarchaeota archaeon
ACAATGCTCTCCCTGAATCAGGATGGTCATCACCCCAAGTTACATGTAAGTTTTCTTTACTGTCATGAGATAAATACGGTACAATAGCTTTCGAATGATTCACTGAAATAGGCATTGTTTCAGACCATTCTTGATTATCAGCATAGAACATAGTATAGAATGCTCCAGATAGGAGAGTGCTATTCTCATAATAATGCCAATTATAGGCTAAAGCAATATCACTATCATTAATTACTGTAGCAGAAAGTTGAATCCTTCTGTAAATTCCAACATCACTAGTAATTATTTCAAAATCACTCCAAAGAACACCAGCACTAGTAAAGTCAATGATCATAGAATTTATTTCATTTAGATAGACAGCAAAGCAATGGATAGTATTTCCTACTTCCAATAGCTCTACATTTGGTACAACACGGAGGTAATCTGGCATATCATAATAGGCTATTTCATCATTTGTTAACCAATTATTATCAATTGTCTTTTTGCGGAGGATACTGATATGATGATTAGCAGCATAGGCTCCTCCTCCAATTATTGAAGTACCAACATAGCAATAATCATCTTCTGTAATCAAAAATGAAAAGGTTTCAGGATGACTATAACCAGCCAACAGAACATTGCTCCATACTCCAGGTGATAAACGCCTCTGATAATAGAGAGGATGAAAATCTATACCCTCATCTAAATAGAAAACTTCCCCAGACCAAACAACATGAGGAGTACCATCTGAGGATACTTGAATAAGGGGATTGCTTGCAGGTACGGAGTCTCCAAACTCATTTATACCAAAATCAACTCGTTCAAATGAACTCCAAACATCATCTTCCCAGCAAGCATAATAGGTCTTTTGATCACTAACTGTTGACCCCCAAGAATAAACTAAGTGCACCTTTCCATAATCATCTGCTATAATATCTACTGTAATAGACTGCCCACTACTTTTATTGATTAATACTGTTTTCTCGCTCCAATTACCATCAGCAAATAATATCTGATGATATAATGTTCGACCATTAACCCAATTAGTCCAACAGAAATGCACATTATCATCACTGTCTACGGCGTTTTTCGGAGTCACAGGTAACATCGGTGAATCAAGCATAGTTGCATTATCCCAGACAACACCACCGGGAAGAGCGTTTCCTGATAATAATCTACTTCCATCATCAAATGCAGCTAAGGTTAAAGAAGATCCTCTAGTTATAGAACCAAATTGGAAAGAACTAATACTGTCCGAATTTGTAATGACTTCTGTCATAATTTCACTGTTAAATGATTCAGATAACGAATTGATAACAGAAGGATTTGCTATACACAAAACGGTAATAATAAAACAAACTATTCGTAAAGAACCTCTACCCTTAATTCTTAATGCAAAAATATTTGCAGACAATAACAATCCCACTTACCAACAGCTAGTAACTCTAACGTTTGTTATATAATATAGGACTCAGTAATTTATAAATATTATACTTTTTTTATTTAAATTAAGAAAATTATTCTATTTTTTTTACATGTTATTGATAGTAATAGCTGTAATTAACGGAAATGCTTTGTTTAAAAAAAATCGGATTTTAGAATTAACTCTTTTTTTACAATTTCTAATCCAAGAGCTTTCTCAATTTATTGGATCATCTCTCTTCATCATCAAATAGAATGAACTCTCCAACATTTCTTTGAATACATTGCAGAATTTCTTTAGGATGAAATCAGATTGTTACTAATAATTGGCAAGATAGAAATTTCAAATTAAGAAACTGGATTCAGAATGTTTTTTTATACAATATCAGGTTTCTTTACCTTTCTAATGGTAAGAACGATGATAGTAACTAATACAATGACTCCTGCTGGGATTAAAATATAATAGTAAATATTATTTCCTCTCCATGGTGTGCTTGGTGGATGTTCAGTTAATGGTGGTATAGTTTCGAAATCCGGGAAATCCAATGGATCCAAAGGGTCTGTTCCATAATATATTTCCCAGCTATCTGACCATTCATCTCCGTCTGTGTCTGCTTTTGTTGGGTCTGTGAAATATACTTTTACTTCTTCTCCATCTGTTAGGGAATCATTATCTGTGTCTACATCTCGCGGATTTGTTGAATACTGGTATTCCACCATGTTTGTAAGATCATCATTATCCAAATCGATTAATGCATCTGAATCATCCTTTGGGTTTAGGCTGTAAAATATTTCATAATAGTCTCCCATTTGATCACTATCTGTATCATTCGACAATGGATTTGTTCTATAGAGCAACACTTCTTTTTTGTCATTTAATCCATCTTCGTCGGAATCTGCAAGAAGTGGATTTGTCCCGAGTATTTCTTCTATATAATCTGCTAAACCATCATTCTCGCTATCTTTACCTACTATCCTAAGGTTTTCATATCCAGTTGCTAAATAGATAAGGTTTTGTTGTGCAACGACCGATAGTGTCTCTTCAAAATAACTATATTCTCCGATGATTTCGTAACTTCCACTATTGTCATGAATAATAAATAATCCATCAACATTTCCAGCGACGAATATTAGATTATTGTCCACAAAAACAGATTCTGCATACTCTATAGTCAACCCTGTTGAAATCACTGTTGGATTAGATTTATCTGTAATATCAAATATTTTCAATCCATTTATTCCAGCTGCAATGTATAATCGATCATTATTGACAGTTATACTATTTGCTGGACCTGTTCCAGAATATGATTTCAAAACTGTAGGAGACGTTTTGGATGAAATGTTAAGGATGTCAAAACCTGCATTCTCAATACAAATGTACGCTATTGAATTTTCTACAACTATATCCGTAACATTTGCTTTACTATATGTATATACCAAGCTTGGATTCTTCACATCTGTTACATTAATTATTTCTATCCCATCAATGTAATCGGCTAGATACAGATAATTATTAGCGTATGTGATTTTTCGAGGTTCCCCACCATTTGTCCAATTAGCAATCTTCTGGGGAGAATTAATGTTAGTGATATTCACAATCACTGCTCCATACTTTTCATCTACAAGGTATAGAATCTCATTACTAACGTAAATGTCTGTGATACTACCATTTATTTCGGAAAAAACAGCTATTTTCTCTGGGTATAATTTGTTTGCTGTATCAATAATTTCTACTCCAGTGTGCTTATCAGCTATGAAAACGTAATCTCCATAAATTGCTACTTCCTTAGAATATCCTGTAATAGACAAATTGAAGATACTAATTGGGTTCAAACTATTAGATACATCGTAGACTTGTAAATGCTCTTGGAACTCAGTAACAAACGCTTTTTGGTTCTTTACCCAGATTTTTTGCATATTACACCCGGGATTAATATTACTCAAAAACGCAGGATTCGATGGATCAGACACATCCAATAACAATAAACCGAGTGTACTGGTTGTAACATAAGCAACATCACTTTCTAAGTAGACTTTTCTTGGATTACCTGCTTGAGAGTATCTTCCGATTTCTTGTGGAGAATTAATATCAGTTATGTCAAAGATTACTAATCCATAAAATTCGGTAGAAACATAGATGGTGTTACCATCTAGAAATAAATCGGAAATATAGTTATATCCCAGTCTTGTTTCATACAATTCCGGATTCATCTGATCTGAGACGTTATAGAATGATGCTGTAAATCTTCTTCCAATAATAATAATATCATCACTATTTATAATATTGATAACTTCTCCCAAAAAATTCTCATATAATTGAGACATTTTATAGGGATTGGTTTTACATGAAAGGTCAAGAATCATCAACCCCCCATTTTTAGAATCTTCTCGAAAAGCTAAGTAAGCGATATCTTCCTTCACAAATATTTTCTTTATCGCATCGCCGTCATAAAATTGACCAACAATTTCAGGTTTGTGAATATTCGTAATATTGACAACTTGCACGCCTTGTGTGTCTGCTGCTAAATAAGCGTATTCTCCTTCAACATGAACACCTAATACAGAACCCCCTAAATAGAATTGACTAACAATCTTTGGAAAGGAATTGTTACATATGTCGTAAATAATCAATCCTTCAGTATTTGCTGCAACAAAGAGATAATTATCTCTCTCAAAAATATCTTCAGCATTGATTTCTCTAATATTATCATCAAACTCGCTTACTTGTACATAATTACTTGGTTCAAAGTCACGTAGATTAGAGATTGCCGTTTCTCCATACATGTCATTCTGTTTAATACTCGTTTCAATTGGGTTTTGTGTTTTAGAATTCACATTGAGAATCAATAATGTGAGAATGCATAATAGAGTTACTCCGAAATATAGATTGCTATTTTTTCCTTTAAGATTAGCCAATTTGCAAACCTCAATTTCACCTTTAATCTCTCAGTTGTTACAACATTTTAACAATTACTTGTTTCTAATATAAGTTTGTTTACTATTTATTCCCATTTTCTATTATCTTTCGGAGTTACAGGTAACATCGGTGAATCAAGCATAGTTGCATTATCCCAGACAACACCACCTGGAAGAGCATTTGCTGACAATAAATTGCTTCCATCATCAAATGCAGCTAAGTTTAAAGAAGACTCTCTAGTAATAGAATCAAATTTGAAAGAGCTAATGGTATCCTCACTTGTAATGGTTTCTGCTACAAATGCACTGTTAAAAGATTCAGAGAATGAATGAATAACTGAAGGATTTGCTATACACAAAAAGGCTATAATAAAACAAACAACACGTAAATAACCTCTACCCTTAATTCTTAAGACAAAATTCCTTGCAGACAATACCAATCCCGCTTACCACAGCTAGTAAATAGACATTTTTTACCTAGTATATATATTAGCATTCTAAAAATATATACATATTGTTTTCCAACAAAAATGATTTTATTTTTTCAGTCTATTTTCGATAGCGAGATTATGTTGTAAGCTCAGACACACGCCAAGTTTTAATGTTCTGCGAAGAAAGATACTCAAATAATTGAATGAAGATTAAAGAATACAAAAAAGTGTGAAGAAAATTTGCCTGTTTCTTCGTCTTATCTTTTTCTTTCTTTTCGACCCTTACTAAGATTAGTATAATCAATACCAGTCCAAAATCGATTTGAGCTCGATTGTTCAACAATTTCCCCCGAATAGATTTCTCGCTCTGTAGTAATATTTGCAACTCTCTTTGCTTCTAAAGAAAATTCCTCTTTGGAGATATCAAACCAAGCATACTGTCCTTCAATTTTTGTTACTTTATCAGCTGATAATGGAACAACTGTGTCACTTTTCAAAAATTTTCTAACTAAAATCATTGCATATGGTTTTTTAGTTTTAATTGTTTTTCCCATCAAGTTCTCTATTCGTATTATTTTCCCCAGTTCTTTGCTATCCCTATCCGCAGCTATTTTTGAAATCAACCTATCATAATCCATTAGAATACACAATATGTAGATAATCAGATTCTCTATTAATACTTTTTCTACTGCTAATTTATTTGTATGCTACTCAAGGATTAATTTGAACCTAACATGCTCTATTATTTTTTCCAGTTCTCTTCTTACTTTTTTGTGTGTTTTACTCTATTCATTGTTTGACAAAACCTTTAACTATAAAACATCAGAGTTTCTTAGTAGGTAAGGGGTTTAGCTTTAATGTTGATATTTAGAATTACTATTTTGAAATCATTTCATATAGTTGATATGGATATCTTGTTGGTGAAGATTTGAATAAATGGCGGAAATTTCTACTAAGTGTGCTGTTAGGTGCAGTGTTAATTACTTCCATTATTGTTCCAGTAATGATATATTACTTTCCGAAAAGGGATATGAACAAAGAAAGCGTAATAAATATTCAAAAGGATGCAGATTTTAGGAATTACAATTTTCCTGGCAAGGGTACACAGACTGATCCATACATTATCGAAAATTACTCAATCACAACTTCAAATGATTATGCTGTATGTATTAATTCAACCACAAAATATTTTGTCATTCGTAATTGTAATCTTGAAGCAAATTACTCAGGTATTTATATTAGAAATATTGCTTATGGAACAGCTAATATTACTCAGAATGTCTGTAATAATAATTTGATGTATGGGATTTCTTTAGATACAGCTCCGGGAACTATGCTTACAGGTAACATCTGTACAAATAATTCTTATGGAATACATCTTTTCTCTTCCAATGATGTCATTCTAATCAATAATAATAGTACTGCAAACAATTATGGTATTTACCTGGATGCTTCCTTAAATTCCATATTAATTAATAATACTTGTCTCGAAACAGGGCTTAGTATTTATCTTTATTATTCTGATTGTGCTACCTTAATTAACAACAACTGTAATGCGATTCTTCTAATTTATGTTTCAAATTCAATCCTAACTAATAATACTTGCAAAAACCATAATCATGGAATTTATGTTTATCATTCTTCATTTATCACTTTAACAAATAATACTTGTATCAACAATTATCATGGAATATATCTTTATTTTTCCTCTCATGTTACTCTAAGAAACAACACACTCATTGATTGTTGTTTAGAAATTAAACAACCATTTGAGAACGAAAATTACACTTATACAGTTGAAAATAATCTTGTTAATGGTAAAGAACTTGGATTCTTCTTAAATAATTCAAGTACAACAATTTCAGACCCAAAATATGGGCAACTTGTTTTGATAAATTGTACAGATATGATTGTCAGTAATCAAATAATATCAAGAGTTACTTATAGTATGATACTTTTTTATTGTGATAATTTAACTTTGAAAAATAACACATGCATAAACAACGAAATTGCTTTTCATTTGTATTATTCATCAAGAATAAACTTGACGAATAATAACTGCAGTTATAATTCGGGAGACAACATAATTCTTTATCATAGTAAAAATGCTACATTAATTAATAACACATGCAATAATAATTATCGTGGAATTTATCTGGATTCTACATCTAACAATGCTTTTCTTTATAATAATACATTTAACAATAACAGTCTTAC
>DAOUWQ010000059.1 GCA_030667035.1 Candidatus Heimdallarchaeota archaeon
CGGGAACAACTTATTATATACAATTTGGGATAGAAGGAAAATATTACGCTATATTTCTAATACGTGGAAGACAAGCTATTCAATCCAAGCAATTGACCATCTTAAGAGGCGGTTCTCTACACGAATTGCCCGAAGAAGTAGAATCTGGGTTGAGATCCATGCTTGATGCAGAGGAAGTCTATATCTCACCCGTAGTCGTTGATAGGGTTGTGAATGAACTCCTTGAACAAGTTCCTCAAGAAGGTGAAATGGACGCAAAGGAACCCGTTGTTGAAGTAGAAAAAAGATTAGTTCCAACATCAATAAGTGTTCAGAATATTATTACTAAATCTGATAGAAGAGCTGGTACAACATCTACGATTGAACATCATCCCCAAGAGAAATCTAAATTTGATGCCACTTCAGATGGCATAGGTAGATATCAACTTAAAACACCAAAACCACTAAGACAAAAAGAGAAAATGGTCGAACCTTCTCAGACCCCTGCCGCTCCAATTAAGGAAACGGTTGTTGCTCAACCTCAAGCAGAAATTAAATCACCTGAGACATATATTTCATTGGACGATAAAGTCTTGTCACTTACCACTGAAATCAATAAACTGACGGATCAAGTAACCAAAAATGATAAAGAAATTAAGAAAATGAAAAGACAAATTACTACACTGAAGAAGGTTGCAAAAGAAGCGAAAGCCGCTGCACTTTCTCCTGAGTAAAATAGTTTTAAAAAAATAGATGAAAAAGGCTTTGATATACCTTGCCTTTTTCTAATAATTATTTTTATCAAACATGTTGGATAGAGGTTTTAATGCTCCAGAAATTACTTCTTTGAGATTTTTTCCATTAATAATAACTCCGCCCGTTGAACCAACATCGACAACTTGGCCATCATTATTATGAATTTGAACACCTGTTTCCTTTGATACTTCAATATAGGAATTCTTCTTTTTATCACAGACAATAACTTCTTTCTCTAAACTAGAGATTGCAATAATTGTGTGATTATCTTTAATCAAAATGAATTCTTCAGGATCGAATAAATAGGTGTAGAATTCCAAATCCACTATCTTGTTATATTTGTCAAATCGTTTGCTGTTGATTACAAGATTACCATTTCTATTGAAATGCTGTTTGTAGATTTTTTCAAACTGTCGGTAAGCTTTGATTTCAACTTTTCTAAAATCTCTATCAGATAACTTATCGGCTTTAGTATTGGAGAAATCAATCGTGTCACTCTTGATGAAAGCTTCTCGAGCGAGTTTTTCAATGGAACTGCCAACAGCGCCTTTAGTAGTGTTAATAATAGTATCAGAACCAAGGTAAATGTCTCCTATGAGATAATAACCAATAGTTTCATATGTTTGTGTTTCAATTACGGGGAAAATATGTGATCTCTTGCTAATAGTGATCATAGTATCTTCAAGGTCAACGATGATCGCTCTTTGAGTTGTTCGTAAGGGTTCGTTAACTAACTCTAATTTCATTACATTACACACTCCGGATTATTTAATATCCACATCGAATTCATCGTCTGGGTCAAGTTTGTTTTTGTTAAGAGAACCTGACTCATCACCGCGCTCTTTATTTTGAAGATAGCGCCTAAATTGCATCTCTGCAAGTTTCAAAGCTTCTCGACCTCGAGTTGTTAACAAGTATCTTCCTCGAACAACTTCTTGAGTGACAAATCTTACTTCTCCGTCCAGAAGACGATCCATATGGTGTTTGAAGGTGCCGCCACGGAGGCCTGTAATATCGCTAAGCTCTTTTTGGTACTTTGGTCCACGTTCTAATTCTTTAAGAATTTTCAAACGATTTGAATCACCAATAGCTGCTACAATTGTTGCTCCAACTTCATAAAATTCCTCAAGCTTATCTTCAGGAATGGTTGCACCAACGCTAACATAAACATCCTTAGTGATTTTCTCACCAATTTCTTTGCCAATTTTATCAAGCTCCTCTCCGACTTGCTTCATTTCAATTCCAACGTCGCCTGCTCCTTTTACAACTACGCCCATTGATGACTTCAAGCTTTGAGCAACAGATGCTAGAATCGACCGGGTGTAATCACCAAGCTGTAATTCAAGATCATCAGTTAACTCTTCCATGTCTTCTTCGTAGTCAGAGTCCCATGAATAGCTATGGCTTTGAACACGTTTATTTCGTAAATTTCGTTCTCTTTCTCTAATCTCATTTTCCCGTTCTCTTAATTCTCTACGATAATTGGAAAATTCACGTTTCTTTGCTTCCAAATCATCCTTCATTTTATGAGATTCTTCTTTCAAGCGATGTTTTTCTTGCTTTAGTAATTCTGCTTCTTTTAGCAACTTCTCTCTTTCTTTTGGGGTCAAAGTACTAACTTTTACAACTCTTCCAGTTTTTTTGTTTATGATAGGTTTAACTGATCTTACAGCTCGTAAGGGTGGTTTTGGTGGTAAAGGTGGTAGTGGAGGTAATGGTTCGTGTCTATCTCTACGACGAGCTTTTCTTACTTCAATAAAATCGTCATCGTCGTCATATCGTTTTCCATCATCCAAACTACTGAGCTTACTCTGTAGTTTTTCGATCTCTTTTTCTAATTCTTTCTTTCTTTTATCTTTTGACATTGTTTTCACCTTAAAATTAATATTAGGCTCCTGTTACAAGAGCCATTTTCATTCGTATTTTATCGATGTCTTTTCGGACTTGTTCTTTGATTCTATTCTTTTTATCAATCATTTTTTGTTCACATCAAGGAAAAGATTTACACTTTTCTGTATTATTCTTACACAAAACAGTATATAAACTTTTGTAATTGTATTACAATTTGGTGTATATGAGTCTTTTTCCATATTCGAACCCTTTGCAAAAGACGCAAAGATGTGCGCACTAGTAAAGTTTTTAATAGAAGGCAGTAGAAATTATTCTTGAGAAGAGAGACTGATATTTTATCAATTCACGCTTCTCGCTCTATCAAAGTGCACACTCCAAATTTACTATGGATAAATACTCAATAAAGCGGGTAGAGTGTTTATAGAGCCACCAAAGTAAACGAGAAATCTTCTTGATAGCCCGAGAGAAGAGAATAGTGCTTAAAGTGTTAGAGCGTTGAAAATACCGGAACACGATAGACAAAATAGATGAGTCCTAGAATGCCAAACCGTGTGTTTATTGTGTAATTGGATGGTCGAATTTAAGCTTCGGAAATTTCTACGGTGCTTATTTCGATCATCTATCTGGTCTAATTGTAAAATAACTAATTTTAACAATAATTGTGCCAATGCGTAATTGACAACTAATAAATAGTATAATTGCTCATTCAGATATAATTAAAATAGTTTGTCTGTTTAAATAATCTAGAAGCTATAACTATTTGGTGACGTTCAAATTGAATCGGAATAAACTTAGCTTAAGGACCATTACAATAATTTTAGTTGTAATTGTCAGTATATCTTTTGCAGCTACTGAATATACACATACTACAAAAGATAATTCACCGATAGTTATGCATAACCCCTCATTGACTAAAACCTCACTCTATGCAGAGATTATAAATCCAAGACTTAGAGAAAAGAGTTTACCTCAAGAAAACGTTTTTACACCAAAAACTGTTACTCCTTCAACAATTATTAGAGGAAATTCATTTTTAGTAACTGGTCGTTTAGAAGACCCAGGAACTGGCTTATGATTAGCAGATGAACCGATAGAGATTTTCTGGTCAACTTTCTCTTGGGCTGCGTATGAAGCAGACCAAACGGGTCTCAAAAATGATTATCTAATTGGTGAAGATCGAACAGATAGCAATGGTGATTTTTCAGTTACTTGTCGTGATACAGATTACTCCAAAGATTTTGGTGTAGTAACTGTTTATACAGTCTTTCCTGGCGACCCTTATTTAGGTCCCATCGAAGATAATCGACAATTTACAACCGAAAGTGTAGATTGCTATGCTAGTATCTATATGGGTATGTCAACAAATACAACGCTTGTACGTGAACAAGAGGATTTCTTTGCACTTGCTGGGCTGCTATATTATGATAGTGACCCATTACCCGTTGTTCCTGAAACCAATGGAGAAGATATCAGTTTTGATTGGCTTGGGTTTACCTATACCGATACGATTGTTAGTTTTATTACAAATACAACATTTACTGTTCCGCTTGGAACTCCGTTAACTCAGCATGTCTTAGAAGGTTCGTTTAATGTTAGTAGTCTAGGACTTCCTTTTGTTGTAGGAGATATTAGAAATGAAGCTTTAATTGGTACTCCTGCTGCAGATTGGGCAAACGAAACAGTGTCTATTACTGTCTATACAGGTGCTGGGATTACTTTTTCAATCGACGATCCGGTAGGAACTGGACCTGGAGGAGATCCTGTTGTTCTCCGTGAAGAGACAAGTGTTACAATATCTGGGTTAATAGAGGATTCGTTCGGAAATCCGTTTGTTTCAGCTGTAAATCTTGAAATTTATGTGGATCAAGGTACAACACAAACCGCAACAACATTACAAGCCACCACAATAGCCGCAGGTGGTACGGGTCTTTTTAGTTCTACTTTCAATATTTCGGGCACATATCTTCCAGTAGGTGATAATAATATGTGGGTGGATGTTGCTACGGGACAAGGAATAACCGCTGTAACTGAGTACGAAACTGTAACAGTTGTTGGAAATTCGACTATTCTTAATACAGAAGTAAATAGTACCGATGTTCTCACAGATTCTTTTATGGTTATGCCAGGTGAATCTATTGAGCTAACTGGCACTATGCGAGATATTTATGATAACAGAGCCATTGATGATATGACCGTAACAGCCCAATGGGAGGGTACTGGACCTGTATATAATGTTAATACTACACCAACTGGTCTATTTACCATTGTAATGCCCGTTCCACTTTCATTTACAGCTGTAGATAGCCAAGGGACAATAAATATAGAAGCATTTGCAACCACTTATTATGATGCTTCTAATACAAGTTTAACTCTTGATATTTTCACTACTGTCAATTTTGCAGTTCAAATAAATTCAACGAATGTTATTGAAGATGCAGGTTATGGTTCGCTTGATAGCAATCCGTTATACAATAATTCCACTTTTACTCTCCAATCAAATCTAACAGACCAATTTGATAGACCAATTGCGGATAGAACTGTCAATATAACAATTGAATCCTATGGAATCATTACTAGAACACTATCAAACACAGGTGGTTTTAGCTATATCTTCCCTGGTGATGATACTTTATTAACAAATACTGATTATACTATAACAATAACCTTTAAGGAAAATATAGAGTTTAGTTTTAGAGTTAACTTTCAAGTATATCCTACACCTACTAACACAGGTGTAACTTCATCAGAACCCCCCGGAGGTAATGAAAACTTGGGACCTATATTGATTGGAATATTAATAGCTATGGTATCTGGAATAATAATAGTTTCAACTGTTTATGCATTCGGTCGATTCAGAAAATCGAAAAGTCGACCAGGAATAGCTACAGGAGTCGACAAACCCGACCTAAATGCAATTTTAAAGCTAATTGACGAATCTGAGAACGCGAAAGATTACAAACGTGCTGCCGTTCTTTGTTATCGTGCTTTTGAGTCGATTTGTATGACGAATTTTGGAATAGTGAATGCTCCTTCTCTTTCTCCAAGAGAACTTGCACGTATAATTGCATCAACGAACAGGGTTCCTGTGAGAGATGTCACTATGCTAGTTATGCGATTTGAAGAAGCACGCTTTAGTGACCATAAAATTCCTAAGAGCACATACACGCATGCCAGACAAGCTTTACATAATATACAGCTTGCTATGGAGAACGCTCCAAACACCGCTCAAAGATAATTCTATAAAAGTAACAAAAACTAACTGAGGAAAATGAAAATGGCTAGAAAATTTGATAGAAATGTATTCATGTTATCAATATTATTTATCATTTTCTGTTTGCCAATCTTTTTATCAGTTACTAGAATAGGCTCAGAGGACACTCGTCAATTTTCAATCTATAATACTAATTGGGATGGTACAAGCATCCTGAAAGAAAATTTAGAAAGCGAAGGATATGAGTTTCAGCCAGTAGTTTCAACATTGAACTCATTAACACGAATAGATAATTTGGGAGTATTAGCTCTTGTGGGTCCAACAATATTTTTCGACCCAACAGAAACAGTTGCTTTAGCATATTTCATTATGAGAGGTGGTAGCGTATTAATAGCTGATGACTTTGGAAGTGCAAATGATATCCTTGGTCTTGTTAATACAATAATTGCTCCATTTGTTGATAGTATTGATACTTCAGGATTTGGCGTTGCTGGAATTCCACTTCAAGGATTAAAAGTGAATAAATCATTATTAATGGATTATGAATCATATCATCTAAGTCCAGTAATGCCCGTAATTAAGTATTTCATAAGTGGTGATGGATTACCTTCTACTAGTGGTGTGACTCAAGTAGTTACAAGTTATCCTTCAGCAATTAGCTTTTTAGCTTATGATGAAGCAACAGATACTACTCATTGGGTTCCTGCGTTCTCAATCGGAGGAGTACCTATCCCTTCGGGAATTGCTGCAAGCACATCACATAGCTGGTTGGAAAAGGATGTTGATAAAGCGAGAAATGGTGATTTTATTATGGATGATGACGAGTGGAGTGGTATACCATTCTCTGTTATGGTTCCAATACCTTTAGGAGCTGTAGGATTGGGTAATATTCTGATTTGTACAGATCCAAGCATTTTCATCAATGAGTTAATGAGTATGTCCCAATATTACAATGCTCAATATGCTAGCAATCTATTTGATTGGTTAGATATTAATGGTTCAAGAACTATTTTCTATGATGAAGGGCATCTTGCTCCTTCCAAAGGTCGAGCATTTTTGAGTATTTTTGATCCATTTAGCTATGTGAGTATGTATTTACGCTATATCAATTCATTTACTATGTTTCCTTTGCTTGCACCATTTTTCCCAATTATTGCTTTAATTTTCCTTAAACGTAACTATCCAAAAAGTCGAGGTATGTCTCCATTATTAATGACGAAAATCAAACAAAAGAAATCTCGATCATTCTTTGCTGCGAAAATGGCTTGGTATGTTAATTACGAGCAATATGATAAAGCGCTAAATGTTCTGTATAAACGTTTGAAAAGAAGACTTGACCGCAAATTTGATTGCGGATTGAATATTGACTCTAATCAAATTATGGAGCTGCTCGAAAACCAGTATTCTGGGAAATTTAATTACGATCATCTATTGAAGAATCTTAAAAGCGTTGAACAATTTACTGAAAAGAAAAAGAAGGTTACAGAGGAAGATTTCCTTGCTCTAGTATTAGAGTTGAAAAATATTGAAGATATAATAACTAAACCTAAGTCACGATAATTTAGAATAAATAAAAACTAAATAAAAAAAACTAACGGGGTATGTAAAAAAATGTCTGAGTTTGCACCTCCACCCCCTCCACCTTCAGAAAAAATTGTTTCTGGTCCCGCAG